>DASPOP010000310.1:0-46126 GCA_035625955.1 Steroidobacteraceae bacterium
AGCGTGGCGCTGGTGATCCTGCAGATCGTCGCCGGACAGCTGCTGCTGCTCGCGCTGTTTCCGCCGGGCGGCTGAGGAGACGGCGCGTGCACGTCCACATACTCGGCATCGGCGGCACCTTCATGGGCGGCGTCGCGGCCATCGCCCGCGCCGCCGGCTGGCGCGTCACCGGCTCCGATCGCGACATGTACCCGCCGATGAGCACACAGCTCGAGGCGCTCGGCATCGAGGTGACCGCCGGATTCGGCGCCGGGCAGCTCGGCCTCGACCCCGACATGGTGGTGGTCGGCAACGTGATGACGCGCGGCATGCCGGTCGTCGAGGCGCTGCTCGAGGCGGGTAAGCCGTACCTCTCGGGTCCGGAGTGGCTGGCGCGCGAGGTCCTGAAGGACCGCTGGGTGCTGGCGGTGGCCGGCACCCACGGCAAGACCACGACCGCATCGCTGCTCGCGTGGATACTCGAGCACGCCGGGCTCGATCCCGGCTTCCTCATCGGCGGCGTGCCGGCGAACTTCACCGCCAGCGCGCGCCTCGGCAGCGCGCCGTTCTTCGTCATCGAGGCGGACGAATACGACACCGCCTTCTTCGACAAGCGCGCCAAGTTCGTCCACTACCGGCCGCGGACCGTGGTGCTCAACAACCTCGAGTACGACCACGCCGACATCTACCCGGACGTCGGCGCGATCCAGCGGCAATTCCACCACCTGGTGCGCATCGTCCCGGGCGGCGGGCGCATCGCGTGGAACGCAGCCGATGAGCGCCTCAGGGAGACCCTCGCCATGGGCTGCTGGACGCCGCTGGAGGGCTTTGCACGCGCCGGGCACCCGGACGCCCTGTGGAGCGCGCGCCCGCTCCCGGGGGCGGAGGATTTTTCCCGCTTCGAAGTGCTCGAGGCGGGGCGCCCGCAGGGCACGGTCGAATGGCAGCTGATCGGCGCGCACAACGTCGACAACGCGCTAGCGGCGATCGCCGCCGCGCGCCACGCCGGGGTCCCGGTGCCGCGCGCCATCGAGGCGCTCGCGGGCTTTCGCGGCATCGCGCGCCGCATGCAGCTGCGCGGCGAGGTGCGCGGCGTGCGCGTGTACGACGACTTCGCGCATCATCCCACCGCCATCGCCACCACGGTCGACGGTCTGCGCCGCCGCGTGGGCAGGGAGGCGCGCATCATCGCGGTGCTCGAGCCGCGCTCGCACACCATGCGCATGGGAGTGCATCGGAACACTCTCGCCCCGTCGCTCGCCGGCGCGGACGAAGTGTGGCTCTACACCCCGGCGGATCTCGGCTGGGACGCGAGCGCGGTGCTGGCGGCCTTCGGCAGCCGCGGCCATTCGGCGGGCGAGGTCGCGGCACTCGCGCACGAGCTCGCGCGCAGCTCCCGCCCGGGCGATCACGTGCTCGTCATGAGCAACGGCGGCTTCGGCGGCCTGCACGAGAAGCTGCTCGCTGAACTGGCTAACGCTCCATCAAATCCGTGAGCGCCTTCAGCACCTTCTCCATGCGATTGCGGACCCGCGGCTGACCCGGGGAGGGCTCGCCGCCCGCGGACCGCCGGCCGTGCTCCAGGAGCGCGAACGCGGCGGCCTCGATGGCGTGCGGCTGAAGCTCGGCACGCACCGCGAGCCCGGCACGTACGCAGCAGTCGATGCGATGCGCCTGATCGTGCGCGATCGGCACTGCGACACACGGCAGGTCGCAGGCGAGCGCCTGCAGCAGCGTGTCGCCGCCATTGCAGACCACGAGCCGCGCGGTGCGGATCAGCTCGACGAGCTCCGCCGGCGGCAGCCGCGGCGCCACTCTGAGCAGGGCCGGACGCTCGCCGCCAGCGCCGGCGACGTCGGAGCCCACCAGCAGCGTCGGCACGCCACGCCGGGCGATCGCGTGCGCGGCCGAGGCGACGATGGCCGGCGCGTTCTCCGCCCCGGGGTGCGCGCTGCCGCCGCCGGGAACCACCAGCGCATAGCCGCCGGCCTGGAGTGTGAAGCGCGCCAGACACTCGTTCGAACGCCCGAGGTCGGCGGCGGGCAGCAGGGTGTCGATGAAGCGGATGGCCGGGCGCTTCAGCACCCGCAGCTTCAGACGCTCCAGGGGGTTGAGTGCGCCGGCGATGAAGCGCGGGTAGGCGATCCAGTGCTCGTCGATCAGGCGCATCCACTGCAGCCGGAATGCCTTGCGGCGCTGGCGGCGCCGTGAGCTCACGTAGACGATGCGCGCGCCGGCGGCCTGCGCCGCCCGCAGCTGCACCGTGCGCCCGGCGTTGTCGAACACCACGACGCGGGGCGTGAGCTTCTCGATCAGGGCGCGCACCTCGCGCGGGTGGAAGGTCGCCGAGGAGGGCAGCAGGGTCGTGGGGAACGGCGTGTCGGCGGCGTAGGGCGCCGCGCGGCTCAACGCGAAGTGCATCTCGAGACCCGGCGCGCGGCGCGCCAGAGCCGTGGCGATCATGAGGCAGCGCGCGTACTCTCCCATACCCCGGGGTCCGGATACCGGAATGAACAACAACCGGGCGCTCGGGGTCGACACGGCCACGAATGGTAGACGATGGCACCGCTCCTGTTCTTCGATCCGCTGTGTCCGCGCCCCTATGGCGAGGAAAGCCTGCGCGAGGGGGGGCTGGCCGGCACCGAGGCGAGCACGGTGCGTATCGCGGCCGCGCTCGACGCCTGGGTGGCGCAGCACAACCGTACCGTGGCCGAGGGGCGTTACCGGCCGCCGAGCGCCGTCGCGCACGTGCGGCACGTGGTGGTGCTGCGCGACCCGCGGGCGCTCAGGGACGCGGCGCGGCTCTTCCCCGAGGCGCGCTTCACCCTCTGGGTGCACGATCGCATCGAGCCGGGTTCCTCGCGCGCGCGCTGGTTCGGGCACGCCGCGCGGGAGCTGCGCCGCCTGCAACCCAACCTCGTGTGTGTGTCGGATTACCAGCGCGAGCGGGTGGCGGCCACCCTCGCGGGACTCGCAGGCTGCGAGCACCTCGCGGTGCGGCGCATCTACAACCCGGTCGACGACGCCATCGCTCCGGACGGCACGCCCGT
This sequence comes from Steroidobacteraceae bacterium, assembly GCA_035625955.1. GTDB lineage: Bacteria > Pseudomonadota > Gammaproteobacteria > Steroidobacterales > Steroidobacteraceae > 13-2-20CM-66-19. The sequence continues at coordinate 3,030 of DASPOP010000310.1, forward strand.
CGACCCGGCGAAGCTGGTGTTCTTCTCCTCGCCCAACAAGGGGCTGCGTTTTGCGCTCGATGCCTTTCGCGCGCTGCGGCGAAGCATGCCGGAGCTGCGCCTGTGCGTCGGCAATCCCGGGTACAAGAGCTTCGCCGCGGCCGCCACCCCCGGAGTGGAGTGGCTGGGATCGTTGCCGCACGCACGCGTGCTGGCGGAGGCGCGCGGCGCGCTCTGCACCTTCAGCCCTAACTTCGTCATCCCCGAGACCTTCGGCCTGGTGTTCGCCGAGTCGCACGCCGTGGGCACGCCGGTGCTGACCTACGACTGCGGCGCCGCACGCGAGGTGCTCGGCGATCCGGAGGAGCTCCTGCCGGTAACCTGGGCGCAGCGCGCCTATGAGGCACCGCTGCACCGCCTCGAGCCGCGCTGGCGCGCGGCCCCGGCGCTGCTCGCCGACCGCCTCGGGCTGTTCGATGCCTGCATCGAGCGCATCCGCCGCTGGCGCGAAGGCGGGCGGCCCCGGGTTGGCCCCGATGCGCGCTTCCGCCTCTCGGTGATCGCGGCCGAATGGCGCAGCCACCTCGCGCTCTGAGGGGCAGGACCGGTATGCGCGCATTCCTCTGGTTTCTGCTGCTGCTCGCCGTAGCGCTCGGCGTGGTCGCCGTCTTCACCTATCCGGCCTGGCTGCTGCTGCATCCGTATTTCGACTTCCCGTTCCACCGCATCGGCGAGCGCATCGGCATGCTGGCGCTCGCCGCCGGGTTCCTGCTCGTGGCGCGGCGCCTGAAGCTCACCGACCGCACGAGTCTCGGCTACGGAGCACCCAGGCCGCTGTTCGTGCGCGAGATGCTCATCGGACTGGCGCTCGGCGCTGCGACCATGCTGACCGTCGTGGCGGCCATGAGCGCGCTCGGCCTGCTCGACTGGTCTAGCGCGGCCGCCATGGGCACGGGCGCACTGGCGCGGCTCTTCGCCGCGAGCCTCGCCAGCGGGCTGGCGGTCGCGCTCATCGAGGAGACCTTCGTGCGCGGGGCGATGTACACGGCCATCGAGCGCGAGTCGGGCGCGCGCGCCGCGGTGATCCTCACCTCACTGCTCTACGCGGCGACACACTTCTTCGGCAAGGTGCGCATCGCACCGGAGGACGTCACACCCTGGAGCGGCGTGACGCTGCTCGGCCAGTCACTGCAGGCCTTTGCGCACTTCGCCGGCATTGCCGATGCGTTCCTGGCGCTCACAGCGGTTGGCGTGGTGCTGGCGTTCGTGCGCCAGGCGACCGGCAACATCGCCGCCTGCCTCGGGCTGCACGCCGGCTGGGTGTGGCTGATGCTGGTGGCGCACCAGCTCAGCGCGCCGCGCCGCGATGCGCCGCTCGGCTTTCTCCTCAGCCGCTTCGACGGCTTCGTCGGCTGGCTGGTGCTTGGCTGGGCGGTCCTGCTGGCCGTACCGCTGTGGCGGTTCTACGCTGCGCGGGCCGCCGGCTCGAGCGCTCAATCCAGTTGATGGGGCGCGTGCCCGTCCTTGCGCAGCCCCTCGAGCAGGCCTCCCTTGCCGACCAGGTGCAGCGCTCCGACCACGACCAGGCAGTTGTCATCGCCCTGCAGCAGCCGCTCGATCTCGGGCAGCCAATGCCGGTTGCGATCCATCACCAGGGCGTCGTAGAGCGCCGGGAAGGAGCGGTACTCGGTCGCGAGCAGCGTGGCGAGTTGTGCGGCGTCACCGCGCCGCCAGGCCACGAGCACCGCGCGCGTCTCGTCCCCGGTGTCGTCGAGATCGTCGAGCACCATGTCGAGGAAGCGCAGCTGCGCGGCCGGTGCGAGCGTTTCGAAGACGCCCATCTCGTCCGCCAGGCTCTCGAGCCCCGCGGTGCTCTTATGATCGGCGAGCGCACGCCGCAGCAGCTGCTGCTCGACTCCCCGCTCCGGGTCGAAGCCGAGGCGCGCGTACTCGAGCTCGGTGAGCTGCAGGGCCACCATCCACGGCGCCTCGTGATCCATCGAGATGGCCGGCAGGCCGAGCGCCGTGGCTGCGGCGCTGGCGCGCGCATAGCGCGGTGGCCCGGCGACCTCGCGCAGAGTCGTGCCCTCCGGAAGACCGCCATGCTGCAGCAGCGTGCTGAGCGCCTCGGCGGAGTCGAGCTTGCCGAGGTCGATCTCCATCATGAGGCATGCCGAGTCGGCGTAGGCGCGCGCGAAGGCCGGCGGCAGCGCGGCATCGGCCTCGGGCAGCAGATGGATCGAGCCGGCGAGATAGACGGTGTTATGCGCGCCGCGGATCGCCCACACGGGGCCCGCGGCTTCGGCGCTCAGGCAGCCGAGCAGGCCGAGCGCGAGGAGCCACCGACACGCTGATCCAGCCACACGACCTCCGTCAGCAGCGAGCCGTCGGCCCGCAGCTCGAGCGTACGATACGCCGGCGGCCGCGGGTCGACCGCGAAGTCGTCCGATTCGGGCAGGAACTGCGCGCAGGTCGAGGGCGTGGCCAGCAGCCGTACCCCTTTGCGCAGCGCGTCGTAGGTCTGATGCACGTGGCCCCATACGACGGCGCGCACGTTCCGGTGCCGGTCGAGGGTAGCGAGGAATTCCGGCGCGTTCTCGAGTCCCACGCGGTCGAGCCAGCGGCTCGCCATCGGCACCGGGTGATGGTGCAGGCATACCATGCAGTGACGCTTGCCGGCAGTGCCGAGCGCCGCGTCGAGCTTGCTCAGGGCGTCAGGGCTCAAGCGCCCGCTCGCCGAGCCGGGGACGCAGCTGTCGAGCAGCACGATGCGCCAGCGGCCCAGATCGAAATTGCCGCCGAGAACGAACGGCGATCCGTAGAGCTCGCGGCGCATCGCCTGCGGCTCGTCGTGATTGCCGGGGATGCAGAGCACCGGCAGCCCGAGCGCCCCGAACAGGCGGCGGAAATGGGGGTAGCCGGCCGGATCGTCCTGCACGATGTCGCCGGTCACGAGCAGCGCATCCGGCGGCCAGTCGTGCGCCTGCGCGCGCGCCAGCGCGGCCGCGAGCGCCGGCAGAGTCGGCACTCCGCGCAACGACTCGCTCTCGCCGCCGTAGAGATGCGGGTCAGTGAAGTGTGTGAGGCGGACCACGCTCATGAGAAAAAAGAGCCTAGCAGAGCGGCCCCCGACGAGGCAGTGAACCAGGTCGCCAGCTCCGCTCGCGGGCTGTCAGACGGCGCTCACACTGACGGCACGGCGCGCGCTGCGGACTGCTCATAATGTGAAGCACGCCCGCAGGCGGTGCGCAGCCGCGGGAACTTAAGTCGAATCAGTCGATCGGGGCGGGCACGGCCGGTGCAATCGGCGCGGGCCACGGGTGCGCCGCGCGCCCGGTCACGCAATTTGAGCATCGGGCGCGCCTTTGGGAGAATGCGCGCCCCTGCACGGCCGCCAGGCACCGCGGCCTCCGAAAGCCGCCCAAGGCACTGCATGACCACTCGCCGCGAACTTGCCAATGCCATCCGCGCACTCTCCATGGACGCCGTGCAGCGTGCCAACTCGGGCCACCCGGGCATGCCGATGGGCATGGCGGATATCGCCCAGGTGCTGTGGTCGGATTTCCTCAGGTACAACCCGGGGAATCCCGGATGGGTGAACCGCGACCGCTTCGTGCTCTCCAACGGCCACGGCTCGATGCTCCTTTATTCAGTGCTGCATCTGACCGGCTATCCGCTCAGCATCTCGGACCTCCAGGCCTTCCGCCAGCTCGGCAGCAGGACGCCCGGCCACCCGGAACACGACTTGGCCGCAGGCATCGAGACCACCACCGGGCCGCTCGGGCAGGGACTCGCGAACGCCGTAGGGATGGCGCTCGCCGAGAAGCTGCTGGCGCTGCGCTTCAACCGCCCGGACTTCGCGCTGATCGACCACCATACCTATGCTTTCTGCGGCGACGGCTGTCTCATGGAAGGCGTTTCGCACGAGGCCTGCTCGCTCGCCGGGACGCTTGGCCTCGGCAAGCTCATCGTCTTCTACGATGACAACGGCATCTCCATCGACGGCAAGGTCGCCGGCTGGTTCACCGACGACACGCCGGCGCGCTTCGCCGCCTACGGCTGGCAGGTGATTCCGGGCGTCGACGGGCTCGATCCGGAAGCGGTGGGCGAGGCGATCCGTGCCGCACGCGCGGAAGTCTCGCGGCCGTCCCTGATCTGCTGCAAGACCATCATCGGCTACGGCGCACCTCACCGGCAGGGCACCAAGGAGGCGCACGGCGAGGCGCTCGGCCCCGAGGAGGTCGCCGCGGCGCGCGTCGCCCTCGGCTGGCCCTACCCGCCGTTCGTCGTGCCGGAGGAGATCCGCGCGGCGTGGGACCATCGCGCGCAGGGCGCGGCGCTCGAGGCCGAGTGGCGCGAGCTCTCACGACGCTATGCGAAGCAGTACCCCGGGGAGGCGCGCGAGTTCGAGCGGCGCATGCGTGGCGAGCTGCCCGCGGGCTGGCGCGCAGCCGCCGCGCAGGCTCTCGAGCCGCTCATCAAGCAGACCGCTCCCCAGGCGACGCGTGCCTCCTCGCAGGCCGCGCTCAACGTGCTCGCGCCGATGCTGCCGGAGCTCTTCGGTGGCTCGGCGGATCTCACCCAGTCGAACAGCACTCTCTTCAAGAGCGCGCGCACCCTGACGCCGCGGGATGAGGTGGGCGACTACCTGCATTACGGCGTGCGCGAGTTCGGCATGACGGGGATCATGAACGGCATTGCGCTCCACGGCGGCGTCATCCCCTACGGCGGCACCTTCCTGGTGTTCTCCGATTACGCGCGCAACGCCGTGCGCCTCGCCTGCCTGATGCAGCAGCGCGTGGTGCTGGTGTACTCGCACGACTCGATCGGGCTCGGTGAGGACGGCCCGACCCACCAGCCGATCGAGCAGCTCGCGAGCCTGAGGGCCATTCCGCACATGAGCTTGTGGCGCCCGTGCGATGCGGCGGAGACTGCGGTCGCCTGGACGCTGGCGCTCGAGCGCCAGGGGCCGACGTCGCTGGTGTTGACACGCCAGGGGTTGCCACAGCAGCCCCGTACCGCGGCGCAGCTCGCGAATATCGCGCGCGGCGGCTACGTGCTCATCGACTGCCCGGGCGCTGCGGAAGCGCTGGTGATCGCGACCGGCTCGGAGGTCGGCATCGCGGCGCAGGCGGTCAATGCCCTGAATGCCGCCGGCAGGCGCGTGCGGCTGGTGTCGCTGCCGTCCACCGACGCCTTCGATGCCCAGGACGAGGCGTACCGCGAGGCGGTACTGCCGCGAGCGGTCACGCGACGGCTGGCGGTCGAGGCCGGCGCCACCCAGAGCTGGTGGCGCTACGTGGGGGGAGCGGGCAGGGTGCTCGGCATCGACCGCTTCGGAGCCTCGGGCAGGGCGGCCGATGTTTTTACTCATTTCGGCTTCACGGCCGATAATATTGCGCTTCAGATACGCGCACTGCTGGAGGTTTGATGGCAATCAAGGTCGGGATCAACGGTTATGGCCGTATCGGGCGCAACGTGCTGCGCGCGCTCTACGAATCAAGGCGCACCGGCGAGCTCAGGATCGTGGCGCTCAACGATCTGGGCGACCCCAAGACCAATGCGCACCTGACGCGCTACGACACCGCGCACGGCAAGTTCCCGGGCGAGGTGAAGGTGGACGGCGACAGCATGGTCGTGAACGGCGACCGCGTGCGGGTGCTGGCGGAGCGCGATCCCGCCAAGCTCCCCTGGGGCGAGCTCGGGGTCGACTACGTGCTCGAGTGCACCGGGCTCTTCACCAGCAAGGCCAAGGCCGGCGCGCACCTGAAGGGGGGCGCGAAGAAGGTGGTGATCTCGGCGCCGGGAGGCGACGACGTCGACGCCACCATCGTCTACGGCGTCAATGACGGGACGCTGAAGAGCAGCTTCACCGTGATCTCCAACGCCTCCTGCACCACCAACTGCCTGGCGCCGGTCGCCAAGGTGCTGCATGGCAAGGTCGGCATCGCCGCCGGCATCATGACGACCATTCATGCCTACACCAACGATCAGGTGCTCACCGACGTCTATCACTCGGACTTGAGGCGCGCCCGCTCGGCCACCATGTCGCAGATCCCGACCAAGACCGGGGCCGCCGCGGCGGTGGGGCTGGTGCTGCCGGAGCTCAAGGGCAAGCTCGATGGCTTCGCAGTGCGCGTCCCGACCATCAACGTTTCCCTCGTCGATCTCACCTTCAGCGCCCGGCGCGCCACCTCCGTCGAGGAGATCAATCAGGCGATGAAGGAGGCGGCCGGCCCGATGAAGGGCATCCTCGCTTACAACACCGAGCCGCTGGTGTCCATCGACTTCAATCACGACGCGCATTCCGCGATCTTCGACGCCACCCTCACCAAGGTGATCGACGGGACGCTGGTCAAGGTGTGCGCCTGGTATGACAACGAGTGGGGATTCTCCAACCGCATGATCGACACCACGCTCGCGTGGTCTAAGGTCTCATGAAGTTGCTGCGCATGACGGATGCGGACCTGCGCAACAAGCGGGTCCTGATCCGCGAGGACCTCAACGTTCCGGTGCAGGACGGCGTGGTGACGAGCGATGCGCGCATCCGCGCGGCTCTCGCCACGATCCGTTACGCGCTCGACCAGCATGCCAGGGTGTTCATCGTGTCTCACCTCGGGCGGCCCAAGGAGGGAGCGGACGATCCGGCGCTGACGCTCGCGCCGGTGGCGGCGCGGCTCTCGGAGCTGCTCGGCAAGCCCGTGCCGCTGCGCAAGGAGTGGCTGAGTGGCGTCGACTGCCCGGCCGGCACCGCCGTGCTGTGCGAGAACGTGCGCTTCCTGAAGGGCGAGGAGGCCGACGACGAGCAGCTGGCGCGGCGCATGGCCGCGCTCTGCGACGTGTTCGTCATGGATGCCTTCGGCACCGCGCACCGCGCCGAGGCCAGCACGCACGGCGTCGCGCGCTTTGCGCCGGTGGCGTGCGCCGGGCCGCTGCTGGTGGGGGAGCTCGAAGCGCTCGAGCGCGCGCTGAAGCAGCCGGCGCGTCCGCTGGTGGCGGTGGTCGGCGGCTCGAAAGTCTCCACCAAGCTCATGGTGCTCGAAGCGCTGCTCGAGAGGGTCGACCAGCTGATCGTCGGCGGCGGCATCGCCAACACCTTCCTCGCCGCCACCGGGGTGGCGGTCGGCAAGTCGCTGCACGAGGCCGAGATGCTCGACGTCGCCCGCCGCCTCATGGACAAGGCGCGCGCGCGCGGCGCGGAGATTCCACTGCCGAGCGACGTGGTGGTCGGCAAGGAGTTCGCGGCCACGGCGCACGCCGACGTGCGCCCGGTCGCCGAGGTACGCCCCGACGAGATGATCCTCGACATCGGGCCCGACAGCGCCGACCGCTGCAGCGCGCTCATCCAGGCCGCGGGCACCATCATCTGGAACGGACCGGTGGGCGTATTCGAGTTCGAGCAGTTCGGCGAAGGTACGCGCGCCGTCGCACAGGCGATCGCGCGCAGCAAGGCTTTCTCGCTCGCCGGCGGCGGCGATACGCTCGCCGCCATAGAAAAGTACGGGGTCGAGGACGGCATCTCCTACATCTCGACCGGCGGCGGCGCCTTTCTCGAGTTCGTCGAAGGCAAGACCCTGCCGGCAGTTACCGTGCTCGAGCAGCGGGCGGCGGGCTGAGGGCTTGAGGGGGCAGTCATGCTGAGGCGCACCAAGATAGTGGCGACGCTCGGGCCCGCCACCGACGATCTCGAGGTGCTGACCGAGATGATTCGCGCCGGCCTCGACGTGGTGCGCCTCAACGCTTCGCACGGCACCGTCGGGGACCGCAGGCGGCGTCTGGCCTCGGCGCGCCAGGCCGCCCACCGCGCCGACCGCTGCGTCGGCGTGCTGCTCGACCTCGGCGGGCCGAAGATCCGCATCGAGTGCTTCCGCGAAGGGCGCATCGAGCTCGCCGAGGGCCAGGCCTTCACGCTCGATACCGCGCTCGAGCCGTCAGCCGGAACCATCGACAGGGTCGGGGTTGCCTACAAGGAGCTGCCGCGCGACGTCGCTGCGGGCGACACGCTGCTGCTCGCCGACGGCCAGATCGTGCTCGACGTCAAGAGCGTCGGTACGACGGCGATCGAGACGCGCGTGCGCGTCGGCGGCGCGCTCTCGGACCGCAAGGGGCTCAACCGGCAGGGCGGCGGCATCTCCGCGCCGGCGATCTCCGACCGCGACCGCGAGGACATCCGCTTCGTCGCCGAGGAAAGCATCGACTACATGGCGGTGTCGTTCGCGCGCGACGCCGCCGACATCGAGGAGGCACGCAGGTTGGTACGGGCCGCCGGCGGCGATGCCCGCATCGTCGCCAAGGTCGAGCGTCACGAGGCGGTCGACAATCTGGCCGGCATCATCGACGCCTCGGATGTCGTGATGGTGGCGCGCGGCGACCTCGGGGTCGAGATGGGCTACGCCGAGCTCACGGGCCTGCAGAAGACCATCATCCACGACACCCGCAACGGCAACCGCGTGGTGATCACCGCCACGCAGATGATGGAATCGATGATCCAGAATCCGGTGCCGACGCGCGCCGAGGTGAGCGACGTCGCCAATGCCGTCATGGACGGGACCGACGCGGTGATGCTGTCGGCGGAGACTGCCACCGGGCGCTACCCGGTCAAGGCCGTCGAGGCCATGGCCCAGGTGATCGAGGGCGCGGAGAAGTACCAGTTGACGCATCCGCGGGCGCGGCAGCGCTCAGTCGAGGGCGTTTTCAAGGGAACCGAGGAAGCCATCGCGATGGCCGTCATGTACACGGCCAATCACATGAAGGTGCGCGCTATCGTGGCGCTGACCGAGTCGGGGGCGACGCCGCTGTGGATGTCGCGCATCCGCTCGGACATTCCCGTGTATGCCTTCACGCGCCACGAGGCGACCCGCCGCCGCGTGACGCTCTACCGCGGCGTCTACCCGGTGATCTTCGATGTGACCACCTCCCGCTCCACCGACGATCTCTACCGCGCGCTCTTTACGCGCCTGCTCGAGCTGAAGCTGGTCGACCTGCAGGACCTGGTGATTCTCACCAAGGGTGAGGCCTCCGGCGTGCAGGGCGGCACCAACTCCATGCAGATCCTGAAAGTGGTGCTCGACTGACGGCCTTCGACCGCCGGCGCCTCCAGCGCTTCCTCACCTACGTGGGCGCGGCGGCCGTGCTGCTGGTGGTCATCGCACTCGCCGTTCCGTTGGGGCTGCTGCGCGCCTCATTGCCGCGCCTCGACGGCGAGCTGCGCGAGGCGGGCCTCAAGGCGCCGGTGCGCATCAGCCGCGATGCGCTCGGTGTGCCGACGATCGAGGCTGCCAACCGCTTCGACCTTGCCTACGGCACCGGTTTCGTCCACGGCCAGGACCGCTTCTTCCAGATGGACCTGTCGCGGCGGCTCGCCGCCGGCGAGCTCGCCGAGCTCTTCGGGCAGGTGGCGGTCGATCAGGACCGCAGGACGCGCCTCTTCAGATTGCGCAGCGTCGCGCGCGAGGTGCTCGCGGGAGCGAGCGAGCCGCAGCGGGCGCTGCTCGAGGCCTATGCGCGCGGCGTCAACGCCGGCCGCGCGAGCCTGCGCTCCCGCCCGTGGGAGTACTGGGTCCTGGGCGCGCCGCCTGCCGCCTGGCAGCCGGAGGACACGGTGCTCGTCACCTACGCCATGTGGTGGGACCTGCAGTCGGAAGACTGGGGCTACGAGCGGCTGCGCCAGGAAGTGAACGCACGCCTCGGCGGCCCCGAGTGCAGCGGCGGATGGAAGTGCGCACTCGGCTTCCTCTATCCGGAGCGAACCGAATGGGACGCGCCGGTGGGGACGGAAGCGCCGTTCGCTCCTGCCGCGTTGCCGCCGCCTGAGGCGCTCAACGTCCGGGATGCGCACCCGGCGCCGGCGGCGCACAGCGCGCGGGCCGCGCACGCGTCCGCGGAGGCCGACAGCAGGGCGGGCAGCAACAACTGGGCCCTGACCGGGCGCCTCACGGCTACCGGGGCGGCAATGGTCGCCAATGACATGCACCTCACGCTGCGCGTGCCGGCGGTGTGGTATCGGGCGAGGCTGCGGGTCACGGGCATGGGTGCGGGCCCCACCGCCCTCGATCTCATCGGCGCGACGCTCCCGGGCGCGCCGCTGCTCGTGGTGGGATCCAACACGCACATCGCCTGGGGATTCACCAACAGCGCCGGCAATTGGATGAGCGTGACGCGCCTTCCCTGCACCGCCGTCGGTGCCGACGATCTCACCACGGCCTCGGGCCGGCTTGCGCTCGCCGTGGCGCGCGAGCGCATCCACGTGAAGGGTGGCGCGGACGCCGAGCTCGAAGTGAAGTCCGGGCCCGCGGGGGTGCTGTGGCAGGCGGACCCGCAGCGGCAGAGCTGCTGGTTCATCGGCTGGCTGGCGCAACAGCCCGAGGCGACCAATCTCAATCTGATGGGTCTGGAGCAGGCGGCCACCGCGGCCGATGCGCTCGCGCTCGCCCCCGAGGTCGGCATTCCGCACGAGAATTTCGTGGTCGGCGATCGCGACGGGCACATCGGCTGGAGCATCTTCGGCCGCATCCCGAACGCCACCGGACCGGAGCGCGCGCTCGGCAGGATCGAGTGGACTACGGCGGCGAATCAGCCGCGCCTCCTCGATCCGCCCCGCGGGCGCATCTGGACCGCCAACGCGCGGGTGAGCGTCGACGGCCGGGAGCTCGCGCTCATCGGCGGGTCGGACGCGCAGCACGGCGCGAACTACGTGCTCGGCGCGCGCGCACACCAGATCCGCGGCGACCTGTTCGCGCTGCCCGGGAACCTCAAGCCCATCGACATGCTGCACGTGCAGCTCGATGACCGCGCGCTGTTCCTCGCGCGCTGGCGCGAGCTGCTGCTGCACCTGATCGATGATGCAAGCTTGCGCGCGCACCCCGGGCGTGCCGAGTTCCGCCGCCTGGTGGAGGCGTGGGATGCGCACGCCGGCGTCGATTCGGTGGGCTATCGGCTGGTGCGCAGCTTCCGCGACCAGACCCTGGAGGCGGCCTGGGACATGATCATCGACGCGTTGGGCATACCGCCGGAAGACGACGTAGGTCCGCCCGCGCAGTTCGAGAGCCCGCTGTGGCAGATGGTCAGCCGCCAGCCGCAACACCTGCTGGCGCGGGAGTACGCCGACTGGCCGGCGTTCCTGAACGCCGAGCTCGACACCGTCATCGCCGCTCTTGGCCACGAGTGCCCCGAGCTCGCCAAGTGCACCTGGGGGAAGCGCCACGTCGTGCGTGTCCGCCATCCACTCTCCGGGGCCCTGTCCGCGCTCGCGGGATTGCTCGACATGCCGGCCCTCGAGCTGCCGGGCGATGCCCACATGCCGCGCGTGCAGCAGGTCGCCTTCGGCGCTTCGGAACGCTTCGCCGTATCTCCGGGCCACGAGCAGGAGGGTTACTTCCTGCTGCCGGGCGGGCAGAGCGGCCACCCGCTGTCACCCTATTACCGCTCGGGGTTTCTCGCCTGGGCCCACGGCGAGCCGCAGCCTTTCCTCCCGGGTCCCACGCAGCACACACTCACCCTGAAACCCAACTGACTCGGCGCAAGTGACGGCGTCGGCGCCCCGCGGGACAGGGCGCGCGACGCCCGTCACACGGGGTTCAGGGCGGCTGGTTCCATAATAGGAGCCGGATAGGATCAATGGACGGCTTCGGCGAAACCGGAATCTGGATGGGCGATCGGCCGACCGTCGGCCTGGTGCTGACGGGCGGCGGCGCGCGCTCGGCTTATCAGGTGGGCGTGCTGCTCGCCCTCGCCGAGCTGTTGCCGCGCGCCCGCAACCCGTTTCAGGTCATCGTCGGCACCTCGGCGGGCGCGGTCGCGGCCAGCGTGCTGGCGGCCGAGGCGCATCGCTGGCGGCGCGCGGTCGCGGGACTCGAGCGCGTCTGGGCCAATTTCCGCTCCGGGCAGGTGTTTCACGTCGACGCGCCGCACATGCTGCGCGCGGGCGCGCACTGGGTGCTCGCGCTCATGTCCGGCGGACTCGTGCTCTCGCCGCCCAGATCGATGCTCGACAACACGCCGCTGCGCGAGCTGCTGCATCGGCACGTCGACTGCGCCGGCGTACGCCGCAGCATCGCCCGCGGGCACCTGCGCGCCTTTGCCCTGTGCTCGACCAGCTACGTGAGCGGCCAGTCGGTGGCGTTTTTCGACGGCGTCGAGGCGATCCGCGACTGGTCGCGCGCGCAGCGCGTCGGCCGCCGCTGCGAGTTCAGCCTGGATCACCTGATGGCGAGCGTGGCGATTCCGCTGCTGTTCCCGCCGATGAAGATCGACGACGAGTTCTTCGGCGACGGCGCCATGCGCCAGTTGAACCCCCTGAGCCCGGCGATCCACCTGGGCGCCGACCGGCTGCTGATCATCGGCGTCCGCGCCCGGCGCGCCGCCGGCGTCAGCGTCGATCGCCTGCAGCCCAGCATGCCGACGCCGGGCGAGATCTTCGGCTACATGCTCGACACCCTGTTCACCGACCAGATCTACGGCGACCTCGAGCAGCTCGAGCGCATCAACACCCTGGTGGAGAGCGCCCCCGATGCCGCCCGCGGCGAGCGCCACGTCGAGACGCTGATGCTCGCCCCGAGCGTCGATCCGCGCGAGATCGCCGCGCGGCACGTCGCCGAGATACCGCGCGGACTGCGCGCGCTGCTGCGGGTGATCGGCGGACGCGATGCCTCCGGGTCGCAGCTCGCGAGCTACCTGATGTTCGAGGCCGGCTACACGCGGGCGCTCATCGAGCTCGGCTATCGCGACGCCATGGAGGCGCGCTCGGCGCTGGTGGCCTTCATGACGGGTGCCCGGCTGCCGGCGGTGCTGACCGCAGCCGGAGTTGCGCAGGCGACGTGATTCTATTGGCGGGAAGCGCCTGCGGCGCTTGCCGCAAGCCAGCCCATCAGCAGGTTCGAACTCGCGGGCCAAGAGCGCGGTCTTGGCCCGCTAACCAACGGGCGTGTCCGGGCCAGCAACGCGCGCCTGCGGCTGTCTGTTGTCTGCCGCAACAGGCCTGCGGCCGTTGCAGCTCGCGAGCAAAAGGCGCGACTTTTGCTCGCTCCGCAGGCCAACCTGGCAGCGCACTCGCTATGCAGCGTGGCGTATTCAAGAGCCGCCTGCGGCGGCGCGCGGACGCGCCCGGAACATGCCGGCGTCCGGCAGGCCGCTGTGCCGCGCCGTGACGTTGGGGAACTCGGCGCCGAAGTCCTCTGCGAGCCGGTCCACGATGTAGACCGAGCGGTGCTGTCCGCCGGTGCAGCCTACGGCGACCGTGAGATAGCCGCGGTTGCTCGCCCGGTACTCCGGCACCCGCGCACGCACGAAGCCGGCGATGTCCGCGATCAGCCTGGCGACGTCGGTGCGCGTCTCGAGGAAGCGCACCACCTCGGCGTCGCGGCCGGTGAGGTTGCGCAGGCCCGGCTCCCAATACGGGTTGGGCAGAGCGCGCGCATCGAAGACGAAGTCGGCGTCCCCGGGAATGCCGTCCTTGTAGCCGAAGGATTCGAAGGTGATCGACAGCCGCTCGGCGGCGCGCTGCTCGACGCGCTGGTGGATGATCTCGCGCAGCGCATGCACGCCCATGCGCGAGGTGTCGATAACCAGGTCGGCAGCCGACACCACCGGCTCGAGCAGCCGCCGCTCGAGCGCCATCGCCTCGCGCAGGTCGACGTTGCCGCTGCTCAAGGGATGCCGGCGCCGCGTCTCGGCGAAGCGCCGCAGCAGCTCGTCCTCGCCGGCGATGAGAAAGATCACCTCGACCTGCAGCCCGCTGCGCTTCAGCTCGTCGATCAGCTGCGGAACGCTGGCGATCTCGGCCGCAGTGTTGCGCGCATCGAGCCCGATGGCGGTGCGCTCATAGGTGGACTCGGGGCTGCGCACCGTGAAGGAGATGAAGGGCTTGAGGAGCGCCGCGGGGATGTTGTCGATGCAGTAGAACCCCAGGTCCTCGAGCATGTGCAGGGCGACGCTCTTCCCGGACCCGGACAAGCCGCTCAGGATGACGATGCGCACGGGGGTATGTTATCCCTCCGGCGCCGTGCTTGCTAAGCGCGGCGGACGTGTTTCAGGAGCGCGTTGTACGCGCCGGACGCACCGCGCGGGGATTCGCGCGTTTTTCCTTGTGTTTCTTGATGGAGCGGTCGAGCTTGTCGGCCAGCAGGTCGATGGCCGCGTACATATCTTCCTCGGTCGCGCGGGCGTGGATGGCGTTGCCGCTCACGTGCAGGGTCGCCTCGGCCTTCTGTCGCAGCTTCTCCACCGTCAGTACACAGTGCACGTCGATGACGCGGTCAAAATGCCTGCCGATGCGCCCGAGCTTCTTCGCCACATAGCCGCGCAGCGATGGAGTGACTTCGACGTGGTGCCCCGTGACGTTGAGCTGCATGGTCCGTCTCCTTTTGGTGGTTCTTCCGGTATTGAATGGGTCCTTGATACCTCAGAGCTGGTTCGTTCCGGCGCGCCGCCGCTCGCTGGAGGCGGGGATCCCCATGGCTTCACGGTACTTGGCGACGGTGCGGCGCGCCACCGAGATGCCCTCACCCGAGAGCAGCTGGGCGATGCGGCCGTCATTCAGGGGGTTTTCCGGATCCTCTTCCTTGACGAGCTTGCGGATCTTGGCGCGGATCGCGGTCGAGGAAGTGCCGGAGCCGTCCGCCGCCTCGACCTGGCTCGAGAAGAAATAGCGCAGCTCGAACACCCCGCGCGGCGTGTGCATGTACTTGCCCGAGGTCACGCGCGAGATGGTCGATTCGTGCATCGCCACCGCCTCGGCGATGTCCCGCAGGATCATCGGCCGCATGTGCTCCTCGCCGTGCTCGAGGAACGCGGTCTGGCGCTCGACGATCGAGCGGGCCACCTTGATGAGTGTCTCGTGGCGGATCTCCAGGCTCTTCAGCAGCCAGCGCGCCTCCTGCAGCTGCGCGCGCATGCTGGCGTGGCTCGCGTTGCGGCCGATCAAGCTGGCGTAGCTCTGGTTGAGGCGCACGCGCGGCAGCGTCGCCGGGTTGATCTCCACGCCCCAGCCGTGGTCGGTGCGGCGCACGAACACGTCCGGCACGACGTATTGCGCGTTGCCGGCGCTCACCGTGGCGCCCGGACGGGGATGGCATGAGCGCACCAGGGCGAGCGCGCTCGCGATCTCCTCCTCGGTGGCGCGCAGCTCGCGCTTCAGCAGCGACAGCTCGCGCTCGGCGACCAGCTCGAGATGATGACGGGCGATCTTGAGCGCCGTGTCGAAGCCCGGCGTGGCCGGGTCGAGTTGCCGCAGCTGCAGCTCGATGCACTCACCCACCGAGCGGGCGCCGACCCCGGCCGGATCGAGCGCCTGTACACGCTCGAGGACGGCTTGCACTTCCTCGGCCGTGGCCTCGACCTCGGGGCGCAGCGTCTGCGCAATCTCCTCGAGCGACTCGGTCAGATAGCCGTCGTCGCTGATGGCGTCCACGATCGCGCTCGCGATCGCGAGCTCGCGCGGCGCCAACCTGGCGAGCTCGAGCTGCCACAGCAGATGATCCTGCAGGGATTGGCCTGCATCGTCGGCGTAATCCTGCTGACGCTCGTCGTCCTCGCCGCTCCAGGGCGTATCGGCAGGACCGGTGTTCTGCTGGCTCCAGGGCTCGTCCAGCACTTCGACGGTGCTTTCCCGGCGGCTCTCGGGCGGGGGCTGCGCTTCCGCGACGGCGACGACCTCGAAGGTGCCCGTGCCCTCGGTCTCCTCGAGGGGCTCGAGCATCACATTCTTTTCCAGGAGCTCGCGGATATGAGCCTGCAGCTCGAGCGCGGGCAGCTGCAGGAGCCGGATGGCCTGCTGCAGCTGTGGAGTCATGGTCAGTTGCTGACCAAGCTTCAGCTGCAGTGAGGGTTTCAGCATGGTGCCTTGTGAGAGAGCGAGAGCGTCCTGGCCCTCGGATACCAATTCGTAACTAACTGAAAAATAAAGCTTATCTATCCATGCGATCCGCTCGATCGTCAGAGCCGGAACGTCTCGCCCAAGTACACCTCACGGACTTGGCTGTTGGCAAGGACTTCTTCGGCACTTCCGGATGCAATGACCGTACCTTGATTGACGATGTAAGCCCGGCCGCAGACGCCGAGGGTTTCGCGCACGTTATGGTCAGTGATCAGCACGCCGATTCCGCGGTGCGTCAGCTCGCGAATGATGCGCTGGATGTCGAGGACCGAGAGCGGATCGACGCCCGCGAAGGGCTCATCGAGCAGCATGAAGCGGGGCTCGGCCGCCAGCGCCCGGGCGATCTCCACCCGCCGCCGCTCGCCGCCGGAGAGGGAGATGCCGAGCGTGCGGCGCACGTGCCCGATGCGCAGCTCCTCGAGCAGCTGCTCGAGGCGCTCCTCGCGCGCCGCCCGCTCGAGGTCGGTGCGCGTCTCGAGAATGGCGAGCACGTTGTCCTCGACCGAGAGCTTGCGGAACACTGAGGCTTCCTGCGGCAGGTAGCCGAGGCCGAGCTGGGCGCGGCGGTGCATCGGCAGCATCGTCAGGTCCTGCTCGCCGAGATAGATGCGGCCGGCGTCGCAGGGAATGAGCCCCACGATCATGTAGAAGGCGGTGGTCTTGCCGGCGCCGTTGGGTCCGAGCAGGCCCACCACCTCGCCGTTCTCGAGCTCGAGCGACAGATCGCGGACTACCGGGCGGGACTTGTAGCTCTTGGCGAGGCCCGTGGCCCTCAGGACCGTCATGATTTCGGCGCGGACTCGGGCGCCGCCGCGGGCTGCTTCGGCCCGGGCTGCGCCGCTTCGGGCCGGGAAGCATCGGGCTTCGCCGCGTCGGGTTTAGGGGCGTCGGGCCTGGCGGGCTCGGCCTTGCCGGTGCCTGCGGCGTGCGGCGCGACGATGATGTGCACGCGCTGGTCGCTGCCGGCGGCGGCGTTCGGCGCGGCGACGGCCTGTATGTGCTGCTCGCGGATGTTGTAGACGAGGAGGGGGCCCGAGATCTCGTTCTGTCCGTCCGACAGCCACGCCTCGTCCGCGAGCCGTACGGTGCCGTCGTTCAGGTCGTAGAGAATCTCGTCGGCGTGGCCGCGGGCGACCGCATCGGAATTCGCGCGCTTCTGCTCGAACTCGGCGGGCTTGCCGGTGATGGTGGCGCGCGCGATGTGATTGTCCTTGAACTCCACCACGGCCTGATCGGAGCGCAGGTTGCCGCGTTGCTCCGCATCGATGCGCACGTTGCCGTCGAAGTTCCAGCGGCTGTTGGCGAAGTTGAGTCCCGTGGCACGCGCATTGTCGGCCTGCACGCGCATGTCGCCCTGGGAGATGACGACGTTCCTGAACACCAGCGTATTGGTCTTGGCGTCGATTTCCGAGGAGGCGGCATCGAGCGACACGGGCAGTCCGCTGAAGTCGGGAATGGCGTCCGCCGCGCCGGCCCCGAGCGCCGGCAACAGTGCCCCCGCGAGCAGCAGGGCAACGGACTTACGGCAGATACGAACCATGCACGGCCGATTCTAGCTGCACGCGATCCTCCTTCAAGCGCGCCACCATCCCCTTGGCATGCAGCTCGCGGCCCGCCATGGTGAGCGTCACGGGATCAGGCGTCGTTACGACCTCCGCGCGCGTGTCGTAGGCGAGGTGGTCGGTGATGATTTCGGCCTCGCCCTGAGTGCCGGGGAGGAGCCCCGCCACGTGCACATCGCCGTCGAGCTGCACGACGCCGGTGTCCTGACCGAGCTGGCCACGGTCGGCGCGCGCCTTCCACTGCTGGCCGTTCGCGGCGCGAAAGCCCATCTGCACCTGTGTCAGCTGCACCGTTTCGTCATCAGGCTGCTGACTGATGCGCGCGGCATCGAGCGAGTAGAGCGGCTGGCCGTCGGCGCCGGTCTGCACCAGGCGGGCGCCAAGCGCTGCGTATCCCGGATCATGCGCGACCGCTCCCGCGGCGCTCGGCACGACGGCCTCGCGCTGCGGTCCCGAGAGCAGCACCAGGCCCACGACCAGCGCCAGTCCCGCGAGCACGGCAACCAGCCGATACATCATGAAGCGCTCCTCTTCCTATCGCCTGCGGGCGCGGCCCGCCAGCAGCAGGTCGCAGACCTCGCGCACCGCGCCCCGCCCCCCGCCCTGGCGGGTCACGACGGCGGCGGCGCGCCGCACGGCGGGATGCGCGTCCGCAACCGCGAAGGGCAGCGCCACGGCGTTCATGAGCGGCACGTCCGGGAGGTCATCGCCGACACAGGCGCAGGCGGCGGGCGCGAGCTTCAGCCGCGCGCGCAGCTGCTCGAACACGGCGAGCTTGTCGTTCACACCCTGATGCACGTGACGCACCTTGAGCTCGCGGCAGCGGGCGCTGACGGCGGGGGAGCGCCGTCCGGAAATCACGGCGACCTCGACGCCGGCGCGCCGCAGGGCGACCAGGCCGTAGCCGTCGCGCACGTGGAAGACCTTGAGAGTCTCGCCGCGCGGACCGAAGTACAGGCGCCCGTCCGTCAGCACTCCGTCCACGTCCAGCACCAGCAAACGAATCGCTCCTGCCTTGCGCACCTGAGCAAGCGCCTCACATCACGCGGGCACGGAACAGGTCGTGCACGTTCAGGGCGCCGACCAGGCGGCCGTCCGCATCCGCCACCGGGAGAGCCGTGATGCGATACAGCTCCATGAGATGCACGGCCTCGGCGGCGAGCTCGCGCGGTCCGATGGTCTTCGGCTGCGGCGTCATGACCGCGCTCATGGTGGTGGCATGCACGTCAGCCTGCGCCTCGAGCGCGCGGCGCAGGTCGCCGTCGGTGAACACACCGAGGATGCGCTCGTCCGCATCGACGACGACGGTCATCCCGAGCCCCTTGGCGGACATTTCCAGGAGCCCGGCGCTCAGGGGCGCCGTGGGCAGGACGCGCGGCAGCGCCGCTCCGGTGCGCATCAGATCCTCGACGTGCAGCAACAGCTGGCGGCCGAGGGTTCCGCCCGGATGGGAGCGGGCGAAATCCTGCGCCGTGAAGCCGCGCGCCTCGAGCAGGGCGACCGCGAGCGCATCTCCCATGGCGAGGGTGGCGGTGGTGCTTGCCGTCGGCGCCAGGTTGAGCGGACAGGCCTCCTCGTCCACCGCGACATCGAGCGTGACGGTCGCCGCCAGAGCGAGCGTCGAGTCGCTCTTGCCCGTCATCACGATGAGCGGCACCCCGAGGCGCTTCAGGGCCGGGAGCAGCGCCACGACCTCGGGGGTCTCACCGGAGTTGGATAGCGCGAGGACGACATCCGTACGGGTGATCATGCCGAGGTCGCCGTGGCCAGCCTCGGCGGGGTGCAGGAAGAATGCGGGGGTGCCGGTGCTGGCGAGCGTCGCGGCGATCTTGCCGGCGATGTGCCCGGACTTGCCCATGCCGCTCACCACAACCCGACCGTGGCAGGCGAGGCACAGGCGGCAGGCCTGCGCGAAGGCCGCGCCGACGCGGCCACCGAGCGCCCCCAGCGCCCGCGCCTCGATGGCCAGCGCACGCTGCGCGGAGGCGATGAGCTGCTCGTCGTCCGGGTCTCTCCCGGCCTTGTGCCCGGCGGGATGCGCCTTCATGCGACTCATTATAGGCGCGTGTACGGTGCGCCCATGTAATATCCCGCCCCATGAACCCGGAGGAGGTCGCACGGCTGATCCGCGCAGGGCTGCCCGGCGCGCAGGTCGAGGTGCGGTCCGACGATCAGACCCATTTCGCCGCACGCGTGATCGCGCGCGAGTTCGCGAATCTGCGCAGCCTCGCCCGGCACCAGCTCGTCTACCGTGCGCTCGGCGAGCGTATGGGGCGCGAGATCCACGCGCTGTCGATCGAAGCGCTCACCCCCGAAGAATCACACCGGACCTGACCCTGACAATGAAAATTCCCAACCGGCATGCTGTTCGCGGGCAAAAACCGCGCTTTTTGCCCGCGAGTGCGCGACTGTCAGGAGGTTGGCTGCCGAAAGCGCCGCAGGCGACTTTCGGCCAATAAGAAAATGGATAAGTTGCAGATCCAGGGCGGCACCGCCCTCGAAGGCGAGGTGCGCATCTCCGGCGCCAAGAACGCCACGCTGCCGATCCTCGCCGGGGCGCTGCTCGCGGACGACCCGGTGGTGGTCGCGAACGTGCCGCACCTGAAGGACGTCACCACCACCGTCGAGCTCCTCGGCAGGATGGGCGCCACCGTCACGATCGACGAGCGCATGCGCATCGAGGTCGACGGCTCGACGGTGCGCGAGTGCTTCGCGCCCTACGACCTGGTGAAGACCATGCGCGCCTCGATCCTGGTGCTCGGGCCCCTGGTGGCGCGCCACGGACGCGCCGACGTCTCGCTCCCGGGCGGCTGCGCGATCGGTGCGCGCCCGGTCAACATCCACGTGGCGGGGCTGCAGGCGATGGGCGCCGACATCACCATCGAGGGCGGCTACATCCGCGCGCGCGCCTCGCGCCTGAAGGGCGCGCGGCTGGTGCTCGACACCGTGACGGTGACCGGCACCGAGAACCTGATGATGGCGGCGACGCTCGCCGAAGGCGAGACGGTGATCGAGAACGCGGCGCGCGAGCCCGAGGTCGTCGATCTCGCCAACTTCCTCATCGCGATGGGCGCGAGCATCCACGGCGCCGGCACCGACAAGATCGTGGTGCACGGGGTCGAGCGGCTGCGCGGCACCACCTACGAAGTCCTGCCGGACCGCATCGAGAGCGGCACCTATCTGGTCGCCGGCGCCATCACGCGCGGGCGCGTGCGCGTGAAGAACACCCGTCCCGACCACCTCGACGCGGTGCTCGCCAAGCTCGAGGAGGCGGGCGCGAAGCTCGGCGTCGGCGACAACTGGATCGAGGTCGACATGCGCGGCCGCGAGCTCAGGGCGGTGGACGTGCGCACCGCGCCGTATCCGGCGTTTCCGACTGACATGCAGGCGCAGTTCGCCGCGCTCAACGCCGTGGCGCACGGCGTCGGCACGATCACCGAGACCATCTTCGAGAACCGCTTCATGCACATGCTGGAGATGCGCCGCATGGGAGCGGAGATCCGCCTCGAGGGCAACACCGCCATCATCCACGGCGTGGAGAAGCTCACCGCCGCGCCGGTGATGGCCACCGACCTGCGCGCCTCGGCAAGCCTGGTGCTGGCCGGGCTGGTGGCGGAGGGGCGCACCGACGTCGAGCGCATCTATCACATCGATCGCGGTTACGAGGCGATCGAGGAGAAGCTCGCCCAGCTCGGAGCGCAGATCAAGCGCGTACCGAATTAGCTCATTGGGCGAAATCGCAGGAAGCGATTTCTCCGGACATCAGCTTCGTTGCCGCCGGCGAAAGGCGTGACTTTCGCCGGCTGCGTTGGAGAAAAGCGATGCAGATCGGGATGATCGGACTCGGGCGCATGGGTTCGAACATGGTGCGGCGCCTCGCGCAGGGTGGGCACGATTGCGTGGCCTACGACCGCTCCGCCGCCTCGGTCACGGCCGTGCAGGCCTGCGGCGCGCGCGGCGCGCATTCGCTCGAGGAGCTGGTGCGCTCGCTCGCGAGCCCGCGGGCCATCTGGATCATGGTGCCGGCGGCGGCCGTCGACGCCGTGATCGCGCAGCTGCGTCCGCTGCTCGCCGCGGGTGACGTGCTGATCGACGGCGGCAACTCCAACTACCAGGACGACATCCGGCGCGCCGCCGAGCTCGGCGCGGCCGGGATCCACTATCTGGACGTCGGCACGAGCGGCGGCGTGCTGGGGCTCGAGCAGGGGTACTGCCTGATGATCGGCGGCGAACCCGAGACGGTCGCGCGGGTCGAGCCGCTGTTCGCAACGCTCGCGCCGGGCGCGCAACTGCCCGCGGGCGCCACCGCCGGCCGCGCGGCTGGACTCGCCGCGGCCACGCTCGGCTACCTGCACTGCGGGCCGCACGGCGCCGGACATTTCGTCAAGATGGTCCACAACGGCATCGAGTACGGGCTGATGGCCGCCTACGCCGAGGGGCTCAACGTGCTGGCGCACGCCGACGCGGGGCTGCATACCGCGGAGGCGGACGCCGAGACGGCGCCGCTCGCCAATCCGCACTTCTATCAATACCGGCTCGATCTCGCCGCCGTCGCCGAGCTCTGGCGCCACGGCAGCATCGTCGCCTCGCGGCTGCTCGATCTGACGGCGGCGGCGCTCAAGCGCGACGCGCGGCTCGATGGCTTCGCCGGACGCGTCGCCGATTCGGGCGAGGGGCGCTGGACGGTGCAGGCCGCCATCGACGTCGGCGTGCCCGCAAACGTGCTGAGCGCGGCGCTCTACGCGCGCTTCGACTCGCGCGGCCGCGGCGAATTCGCCGGCAAGGTGCTGTCGGCGATGCGCCTCGGCTTCGGCGGCCACCTCGAGACGAGCGGCTGAGCGCGACTCGGAGCGGAGTTGTCATGGAACGTCGTGACTGCGATGCCGTCGTGCTGTTCGGTGCGACCGGCGACCTGTGTTATCGGAAGATCTACCCGGCGCTCTATCAGCTGGTACGCCGCGGCATCCTCGCCCTGCCGGTCATCGGCGTAGCGCGCCAGGGCTGGAAGCTCGAGCAGTACGCCGCACGGGTGCGCGCAAGTCTCGCGGCCTTCGTGCCGGCCGTCGATGAGGCGGTGCAGGCGCGCCTCATCAGCCTGCTGCGCTACGTGGACGGCGACTACAACGCCCGCCCGAGCTTCGATGCGCTGCGCGCGGCGCTCGGGGCGGCGCAGCGCCCGCTGCACTACCTGGCGATCCCGCCCAGCATGTTCGCCGTGGTCGCCGAGCACCTGAGCGCCTCGACCTGCGCCCAGGGCGCGCGCATCGTGGTGGAGAAGCCCTTCGGGCGCGATCTGGCTTCGGCGCGCGCGCTCAATGCGACGCTGCACGCGCATTTTCCCGAGTCGAGCATCTTCCGCATCGACCACTATCTCGGCAAAGAGGCGGTGCAGAACATCCTGTACTTCCGCTTCGCCAATTCCTTTCTCGAGCCGGTGCTCAATCGCAACTTCGTCGCCAGCGTGCAGATCACCATGGCGGAAACCCTCGGCGTCGCCGGCCGCGGCCGCTTCTACGAGGAGGCCGGCGCGATCCGCGACGTGATGCAGAACCATCTCATGCAGATCGTGGCGCTGCTCGCCATGGAGCCGCCGGTGAACACCGAAGGCGAATCGCTGCGCGATGAGAAGGTCAAGGTGCTCAAGGCGATCCGTCCGGCGATTCCTGCCGAGCTGGTGCGCGGCCAGTTCGTCGGCTACCGCGACGAACCGGGCGTCGCCGCCGACTCGCGCGTCGAGACCTACGCCGCTCTGGTGCTGCACGTCGATTCATGGCGCTGGAGCGGCGTGCCGTTCTACATGCGCGCCGGCAAGCGCCTGCCGGTGACCGCCACCGAGGTGGTGGTGGAGCTGCGGGCGCCGCCGGCGCAGGTATTCGGCACCTTGGGCCCCGAGCAGCCGAACCATCTGCGCTTCCGCGTCGGTCCGGATGTGGCGATCGCGATCGGGGCGCACTCCAAGATGCCGGGCCCGGTGATGACCGGCCGCGACGTCGAGCTCTACGTCGCGCAGCAGCAGGGCGACGACCTCGACCCGTATGCGGCGCTGATCAGCTCCGCGCTGATCGGCGATACCGCGCACTTCGCGCGCGAGGACGAGGTCGAGGCGGCGTGGGCGATCGTCGATCCGCTGCTGCGCGGCGCGACGCTGCCCATCGAGTACCCGCCGGCGAGCTGGGGGCCCCCGCAGGCGGAAGGGTTGCTGCAGGGGCCCTGCGGATGGCACAACCCCGGGGCGAAGCCGCAGGACTGGCATCGGTCCTGCGGCCGTTAGCGCCGCTGCGCGCGCGAGCCGCCGCTCAGCGGGAGACGAGTTCGCCCAACGCTTCCTTGAGCGGGCCGAGCCACGGCTCGAAGTTGCGCCACTGGTCGACTGCCTCGGCGTACAGCGGCTGGCGTACCTGCTCGGAGCTGGCAGTCTGTACCACGCGCTGCGTTTCGTGGAAGCGCAGGCACTGCTCCTCGAACGGCAGCCCGCAGTACTCGAGCAGCCGGCGGACCTCGCCCTCGAGGTCGGCGACCAGCGCCTCGTACTGCACGCGGTGAATGCGTCCCGGAAGCACCGCGTCGAAGTGGGTCGTGATGCTCAGGTAGTCGCGGTAATAATGGGCGAGGTCGTCGAGGCTGTAGCTGAACCACAGGCCAGTCTGGAAATGCTGCTTGAAGTTGGAGAAGCAGCAGGCGAGCGGCGCGCGCCGCGCGTCGATGATGCGCGCGTTCGGCAGCATCAAATGGATGAGCCCGAGGTGCAGGAAGTTGTTCGGCATCTTGTCGATGAAGTACGGCCGGCCGAGCAGGCGGTGCGGGCGGGTCTGTGCCAGATAGCGCTCGCCGAGCGCCAGCACCTGCGCCTGCGTGAGCCGCGCCACTGACTGCGGGTAAGTAGGCACGCCGCCGGTCCGCTCCAGACCGCCGAGCTCGAGCACGAAGCCGAGGATATCCGGCAGCTCGCGCGTGCCTTCCACCTGTGAGTGGCTGGCGAGGATCTGCTCGATGAGGGTCGAGCCGGCCCGCGGCAGGCCGACGATGAAGATCGGGTCGGGAGCCGGACAGCCGAAGCCGGCGCGTGCGGCGAAGAATTCGCGCGTGTAGAGCGCCTGCGTGCGTTGCGCGAGCCGGGTCGTGGCGTCGGGGTCATAGAGCACCATGGCGCGCCGCAGGGCGTTGCCGCTGGCATAGTGGGCGAAGGAAGCGCCGAAGTCCCCCTCGTCTTCGAACGCCTTGCCGAGCGCGAACTCGAACTGCAGCCGCTCGGCGTCCTTGAGATCCTCGCGGGCCACCTGCGCCTGCATCGCCGCGACATCGCCCGCGCTGAAGCGAAAGATCTTCAGGTTGGCGAGGCTGAACCAGGCTTCGCCGAATCCGGGCTTGAGCTCAGTGCTGCGCCGGTAAGCCCGGATGGCCTCGTCCAGCCGGCCGGCGGTCCGCATCGTGTGCCCGTAGTACAGCCACACGAGCTCGTCGGCGGGGAATTCGCGCGTCAGCGCCGTGAGGATCTGCGCCGCGCGCTCATTTTCACCCAGCAGGTTGTAGGCCGCCGCCTGCAGCGTGCGGTAGCGCAGGTTGTCCGGCTCGAGCGCCAGCAGCCGCTCGAGCAGCGGCAGCATTGGCGCCGGCTTCTGCTGGTTGTTGAGAATGCGCGCGAGATCGAAGCGCGCCTGGCTGTAACCGGGTGCGATCTCGAGACACCTGCCGAGCAGCCGCTCGGCCTCGGCGAACTCGTCGCGCTCGGCTGCGAGGTGCGCCAGCAGGCGCATCGCCGCCGCATCCTGCGGCGAGTGCGTGAGCCGGCGCCGCAGCAGCGTTTCGGCGGTGGCGAGACGATCGTTGGCAATAGCCACGCCGGCCTCGAGCAGGTGCTGCTCCGGCGGCACGAGACGGGTGAAGCGTGCGTACGCGACGTCGCAGGCGGCAGCCTCGCCGCGTGCCGCGTGCACGGCCGCAAGCTCGCGCCAGGCTTCGGCGAGATCCGGCTGCAGGTCTAGCGCGCGCGTCAGCGCCTCGAGAGCAGCCGCGTCCCGGCCTTGCGCGGCGAACGTGCGGCCGAGTTCCAGTTGGACGGGCGCCGAGCCGGGCTGTGCCTCGGCCAGCCGCGCGAACACTGCCGCCGCCGCCTGCAGGTCGCCGCTGCTGCGGCGCGCGCTGCCGAGCAGCAGCGCCGCCGCCACATGGTGCGGATGCGCGGCGAGGATCTGCTCCGCCTGCCGGGCGGCCGCTGGCGGGTCGCTCTCGAGCAGTGACGCCACCTGCAGGAGTCTCAGATCGATTGCCGCGCCCGCGTCGACCAAGCCGTTCTCCGTCTGCGACCCGCGCTAGAATCGCGCAAACAAACACCATAGGGGACTCTCTTGAGCAACGTCAATCCGGTGACGCCGGACCACGCTACCGTGCTGGGGATGATCCAGGCCTCGAAGGCCGCGGGGGCTGCCGGCCGCCGCGGCGAAGCCGATCAGCTGCTGGCTCGAGTGGCGCAGCTCGCGCCCGGCCACCCGGCGGTGCTGAACGAGCTGGGTCTGAGCATGATGCAGCGTGGCGAGGCTGCCAAGGCGCGCGAGCTGTTCCAGCGCGCCACCGCGGCCGATCCGGGCCATCCGTCGCTGTGGTCCAACCTCGCCGAGAGCCTGCAGGCGCTCGGTCTGCAGCAGGAGGCCATCGAGGCCGTCGAGCGGGCGCTGGCGCTCGAGCCGCGGCACCTGGCCTCGCTCCTGCAGAAGGGCGCGCTGATCGAAGCGCGCGGCGATCCGCGCAACGCCGCGCGCTGCTACCGCAACGCGCTGGCGACGTTGCCGGCCGGCGTGACGGCGCCGCCGGCGGTGAGCGCCCTGCTCGAGCGCGCGCGCCAGGTGGTCCGGCAGGATGATGCCGCGCTCGCCGAGGCAATCGAGCAGCGCCTCGCGGTCATCCGTGAGCGCCACGGCTCTGCCCCCCAGCGACGCGTGGACAAGTGCATCGAGCTTCTGACCGGCCGGCGCAGCCGCTACACGCCGCAGCCGACCTTCATGTACTTCCCGGAAATCCCGGCGGTGGAATTTTTCGACCGCGCTGAGTTCCCGTGGCTCGATGCCATCGAGGCCGCCAGCGACGAGATTCGCGCCGAGCTCACCACGGTGCTGGTCGCCGACCGCGCCGGGCTCGAGCCGTATATCGCCTATCCGGAAGGCGTGCCGCTCGATCAGTGGAAGGAGCTCAACAAGTCGCGCCGCTGGAGCGCGTACTTCCTGTGGAACCAGGGCGTGGCACAGGCGGCTCACATGGCGCGGTGCCCGCGTACCGTGGAGGCGCTCAAGGGCGCGCCGCAATGCGATGTGCGGGCGCGCGGCCCGACCGCTTTTTTCTCGATTCTCGATGCGGCCACGCACATTCCGCCGCACACCGGTGTGACCAATACCCGCGTCATCGTGCACTTGCCGCTGATCGTCCCGCCCGACTGCGGGTTTCGCGTCGGCGGCGAAACGCGCGAGTGGCTGCCGGGCAAAGCCTGGGTCTTCGACGATACCATCGAGCACGAAGCCTGGAACCGCTCGGACACGCCGCGCGCGGTGCTGATCTTCGATATCTGGAACCCATTCCTGAGCGAGGCGGAGCGCGACATGGTGCGCGCCGCGACCGAGGTCTTCGGCGAATACTACGGTGTCAACCCGGAAGCGGTGCCATGAGCCGCCGGCGCGGTCGTCCCCGGCCCCTGGTGCCGGTCTTGTTGTGGGGCTTGAGCTTTTGGGGCTTCGATTGCGCCGGCGCCGCGCAACCCGCGGCCCCGGTGCCCGCGAGTGCGCTGCAGGCCTGTGCGGAGATCGGCAGCTCCGCCGAGCGCCTCGCCTGCTACGACCGGCTCGCCGGACGAGTCCCGCCGCCATCGCCCCAGGCGGGGGCGCCCGCGGCTGCGGTCCGAGCGTCATCCGGCGCTGCTGCGCCGTCTTCCCCTTCGCCGCCACAGGATGCCGGGGCGCCGCCCTCCCCCCCGCCGCCGCAGACTGAATCCTTCGGCCTCTACCACGCCGAGCATCCCGCTCCTCCTCCCACGGCCAAATCTCTCACGGCCCGGGTCGTCGGGCTCGGCGTGAGCTCGAACGGCCGGACGACCGTCACACTGGAGGGAGGGGAGCTCTGGGAGCTCGATGACGCGGATCCGGTGCTGGCGCAAGGGGATTCCGTGACGATCACGCGGGCCGCATTCGGGTCCTTTCTCATGACCACCCCCAGCCGGCGCACGCATCGCGCCCACCGCCTGCGCTGAGGCAAAAAAAACGGCGGGCCCGAGGCCCGCCGTCTGAGGTCTGCGTACCTGATCTAAGCGCTAGAACTGTGCCGTCAGGTGGACGAAGACATAGCGACCCATCGCATCGTAGGTTCCCGGCCAGGTATTGCCGTTGCAGGAGCTGCCGGACGGACCGGTGGCAATGTTCGGGCACTCGGATGCGTATCCGCCGCCGTTGGAATTGACGATCGGCGGGTCCTTGTCGAGGATGTTGTTGATGCCGAGCTGCATGCGCACGATCTTGCCGAGGGCCAGTGACCCCTGCAGGTCGATCCAGTTGTACGCGGAAATGTGCGACGTGAAGGGCAGAGCGTTACCGGCCAGCTGCGGGTTGGAGCTCGTCTGCTCCGCGGCCGCCGAGCCGATATAGCGCCACCGCAGGCCGATATCCGCCCCGTCCCATGGGGTTGCCCAGGTCACGTTCATGACATGCCGCCAGCTCGGGTCGGAGGCGCCGCAGATGCCGCCGAAATATCCGACGCAGTCGTAAGTCGGTCCATTGGTCAGCGGCTGCGATGTCAGATTGTTGAGCCACGTGCCTTCGAGCGCGAAGGACAGCGACCCGGCCGCCGGCAGCGGTACGCGGTAGCTCGCCTTGAGGTCGATGCCCTTGGTTGCCAGCGAGCCGGCATTGGTGTTCAGGTCGGAGATGAATCCGTCCGGCGAGCGCCACAACGTGCCGCCCGGCCCGCGATGCACCGCATTGCAGTAGGTCGGGTCGCCAGACGAGATGCAGTTCAGCAGGATGGTATCGCCGCCGATCGCGCCGACCGTGCCCTTGAGCTTGATGTTGAAGTAGTCCACCGACACGCTCAGATTCGGCACGAAGCGCGGCGCGAAGACGAAGCCGACCGAGTAGGTATCGGCGGTTTCCGGGGTGAGGTTAGGATTGCCGCCGAGCAAGCCGTTGTACTGGGCCGCCGGATTCGGCGCGATGTTGCCGTACTGGGCGGCGGTAACGCCCGAGTGCGCGCACTGCGCGGCCGAGACCCCGGTGGTGAGCAGGTTGTTCGGATTCGGTGCGGGGGCGATCGCAGCCGCGCACGGGTCCTGCGTGCCATCCAGCAGCACAGCCTGCGGGAAGAACAGCTCGCCGATGTTGGGGACACGTACGGCACGCTGGTAACTGCCGCGCAGACGCAGGTCCTTTACGGGCGCCCACTCGAGCCCGAGTTTGTAGGTACTGGTGTTGAACCCGACGGTGTAGTCGGAATACCGGTAACCGCCTTCCAATGCCAGCGTGTCCGCGAAGGCCTGGTGGCTCGCGAGCGGCAGGCGCACCTCAGTGAACACCTCCGATACGTGGAAGTCACCGGAGACCGGCTTGGTCGGACCGCCGGAGCCGGCGGCATTGCCGAGCTGGCTCTCGAGGTCCGGCAGGAAGTTCGCGGACTCGCCGCGCCATTCGGCGCCGACGTCTACCTGCATACCTTCGTCGGCGGAGGGCAATTTGATGCCGTACTTGCCGAGATCGCCGCTGATGGAACCGGAGACCACCTCCTCGGTGACGGTTGCCTCGATCAGCAGCGGGATCGACAGGTACTGCACCGCCGCAGGCGTCACGCCGCCCGGTACCCAGATGTTCCACGGCACGCAGGCCTTATCGGTGCCGTTGTAGACGGACTGGCACTCGGGCTGACCCGCGAGCGGATTCGCGTTGCCGTTCGGCAGCAGCGCCGGGCCCGTAATCACGTCCAGCGCGTTCTGGATGTTGGCGTTGGAGAGGTAGTTGAGGTTGCCGTTGTTGTTATCCACCGTGCCGTGCTGGGCATAGACGTCGTATCTCCAGGCGTCGTTGATATCGCCCTTGGCTCCGACCACCACGCGGAATGCGTTGGTGACGAACGTCGCGATACGGGGACCGCCCTCGACGTTGCGGCGACCGATGTAGACCTGGGAGCTGGTCGCGCCGCCCGGACACAGGGCGGCCACTTCCCCCGCGGTGAGCAGCGGGTCGTTGCAGGGAATGTTCGAGAGCAGGAAGAAGTCGCCGCTCGGCGCGATCTGCGCCAGAGTGCTGTTGCGCGCGTACATGAACTCCGAATAGACGTTCACGTGCGAGTTGACGTCATAGTTCACGAATGCACCGGACGTCCAGCGCTCGTTGGGCCGCTCGTAGTAATTCAGCGGACCGAAGTTGTAGAGGTCATTGCTCGTGAAGGGCCGGAACGTCCCGGTGAGACCGTCGACGGTGAAGGGGCCGAGCGGAGTCGAGGGAGCATTGTTGGCATAGCCCAGGAAGTAGCCGCCGGCGCCATTCTTGGCCGAGGTTCCCGAGCCGCCGCACTTCAGCGGCGTGGCGCCGGCGTGCGCGTCCAGCACGCAGGCGGAGTAGTCGTACGATTTCTGCAGTACGGCTCCCTGATTGTCGTAGGTGGCGTAGAAGGTCGCATTGCCCTTGTCGTCGGCGAAGTTCGAGCCCATGAGGATCGAGAGGCTCTTGTGGAAGCCCGTGTTGACTTCGCTGGGAGGCAGCGGATCGCCCGCGGCCGTGACGTACTGCTGCGTGAAACTGCTGTTGTTGTGCTGGTTGAAACTGTACTCGCCGTCGATCCTGACGCCCTGGAAATGCGTGTTGAGGACGAAGTTGACGACGCCCGCGACGGCGTCGGCGCCGTACACGGCCGAGGCGCCGCCGGTGAGGATGTCGACCCGCTCGATCAGCGGCGCCGGAACTTCGTTGATATCGGCGAAGTTGCGGCCGTCACCCGCGCCCGGGCCGAGACGACGCCCGTTGACCAGAACCAGCGTACGCTGCGCGCCCAGGCCGCGCAGGTCGACCGTGGCGGTACCGTCCGAGCCGTTGGAGACCGTCGAGTTCTGGCCGGCGAACACCATCGGCAGGTTGTCGAGGATGTCCTCGACGCGAGTCAGACCCGTCGCCTGGATGTCGCTAGCCGCAACCGTGGTAATCGGGCTGATCGAGGCCTCATTCGGTGTGCGCAGGCGCGTACCGGTGACCACCACTTCCTGGATGGGCGTGGCCGGATTCGCTTGGGCTTCGGCGGGGGCTGTCTGCGCGTGCAGCGTCGTGACGCCGGCCGTTGCCGAAACCGTCGCGAGCGCCAAACGCACAGCCTGATTCAAGCTGCGACTGTTCGCCATGTTTTCTCCCCTAACTAGAAATGCGAATGGAATTACAAACGCCAATCGAGTCCAGCACCCCGCGCGTTACCGGGTGGTTCGTCTTTTGATCTCCACTCCCGGCGCGCCCCTGCTGGGACGGCGCGCATTACAGCATGGTGCCCGAGTGTTGCCAAGCAGCAGCGGGGGCCGCAAGAGCGCCGAGCCGTTGCTTTCCGGTTCGCGCGCCCTCAGTTCTCATTCTGTTGCAGATTAGCAACAGGCTGTTCAGACGAACCAGCAGTTGGCGGCAACCGTGATCCGCACGTCGCGGCCGTAGAAAGGCGTCACCTCGTGGAACACGTAGGAAGGAAAGATGACGAGCTGGCCTTCTTCGAGGCGCAATTCCCGGGTTTTGACTGCAAACGGCGCGCGCAACCGGCGGTTGCCGGCGTCGAGGTAAGCATCGGCGCCGATGCGGGGATCCATGAAGCGCAGGACTCCGCTCTCGGGCCGGTCGGCGGGGCGCTCTCCCGCGCGAACGCAGTACACGGCCGACCAGGAAGCCAGCGGGTGGTTGTGGGCCACGAAGGACCCCGCGTAGCGGCTCACGTGGAACCAGGTGTGATTGTGCATCTGCAGCCGGGCCAGTTCCTCGGGCGGCACGTCCGAGGTCTCCACGGCGGTGCGTGCGACACAGTCGAGCACGAACGACCGCAGCTCCTGCACGCAGCGCTCGGACCAAAGGAACAGGTTGAAGCGGCTCTCGAACGTCTCCCGCTGCGGCACGTGCGAAGGCGTAGGGTTGCGATACTCATCGGTCTCG
Organism: Steroidobacteraceae bacterium; assembly: GCA_035625955.1. Lineage (GTDB taxonomy): Bacteria > Pseudomonadota > Gammaproteobacteria > Steroidobacterales > Steroidobacteraceae > 13-2-20CM-66-19. The sequence goes on from DASPOP010000310.1 coordinate 34,583, forward strand.
CGGGCCAGGAACAAGGCCTCGAGCTCGCGGTTGAGGCGCTCGCAGTGCGGCAGGCGTGCCTCCCCGAAGGGCACGGCGAACCCGGGGCTCACGCGGACCGCTACGTTCACCATGGCGGCATGGACTGCTGTCCGCCGTGCACAAGGTCGGGGTGCGCAAAGCGGGCGCGGGCCGTGATCAGCAGCAGGTCGGCGTCGGAGCGGTTCAGGGCGATCTCGTGCAGGACCCAGGCGGGAAATACCGCCATCTGGCCTGGAACGGGCCGCCACATGTGGTGCGCGCCGCCGAACGGCGGGCGCAGGCGCCAGTTCGCGGCGTCCATGAACATCGTTCCCTGGCGGAGCGCGTACAGCCGCAGAGCGCCGCTGTCGCCGCGCGCGGGAGCCGGCGGAGGCGCTGCGACACAGTAGACCGCGCACCAGGAGGCCATCGGCACGTTTGCCGCAGGCACGCAGCCGTCGGGACGCACGAGAACGAAGCGGGCACGCACCTGGACACCCAGGGCGTCGAACTCGGCCTCGGAATACAGATTGGCGGCCATGACGGCGGCGCACAGCCCCGCCAGCATCTCCTGCCTGAATTCGGTCACCGCCTCGTGCTCCCAGTCGAGCAGGTTCTCGCGGCTGCGAAAGCAGAGCGGATCCGGCGGCGCCGAGGCATCGCGATGCTCCTCGGTAGTGCGGCCGGCACACAGAGTCGCCAGGGCACCGTTGAAGACGCTTGACCCTGCGAGCTGGACCGCCGCGAACGGGGTGGCGAAGATCGGCACGAGAGCGGCGGCGGGCGCATTCATAGGCGGTCTGCTGCCAGGTAGTCGGCGAGCGAGGCAAGCTCGCGCCGGTAATGACGCGAGCGCCCCGAGGCGCGTGCGTACACCGGCTCACGCACACCCCATACGCTCGCGGTCTTCACGGCACCTGCACGTGAGCGGGGCACCAGGCACGCCTCGTCCCAGTCGAGATGGCAGAAGGCGAGCAGTCGCTGCATCGCGGCGCGCGGATCGGACACCAGCGTATCGTAGTTGAAGTCCAGGACATCATCACCGAAGAGCGCCCGCCAGTGCGCCATCAGTCGCCGGTACTCGCGGAAGTAATGGCCGGTGTCGAGCAGATCGAGCGCGTAATTCAGGCGTTGATCCAGGTGCGCGAAGAAGATCGACAGGCAGGTGTCGAGCGGGTCGCGCGTCGTGTGAACGATCAGCGCGTCCGGGAACAGCAGCTTGATCAAGCCGATGTAGACGAAGTTGTCGGGCCGTTTGTCGGTCACGTGAGCGGCACCCGGAAACAGCCGCGCCAGGCCCGCACGGTACTGCTCTGCCACCTGCCGCAGCCGCGCCCCGGAAACCGAGCTCATCATCTGCGGAAATGGGGCCAGCAGCGAGCGCACGAGGTGGGGCAGGAGCTCGAGCTCGCCGCCGGCGGTGACGAGCGGATGCGCGGCCAGCAGCTGCTCGGCGAGCGTCGAGCCCGAGCGGAACATGCCGCAGATGAAGATCGGGCGTGGAGCTCCCGCCGTTGGCGGCGGGCTCTCCCCGCCGATGCTCGCGGTCCGCTCGCGGAAGGTGCGAATCAGCTCGTCGGTGAAACGCTCCTGGCTCGCGCGATCGTAGCGCGGCGCGGCGGGAGCACTCGCGCGGCTCTCACGGTTTGCGGCCTCGTAAGCGGCGAACGCTGCACCGTACTCGCCGCAGGAGTCGAGGGCCGCGCCCAGGGCAAAACCCAGGCTGGCGCGCTCGGGAGCGCCCGCCGCGGGGTCGGCAAGCGCGGCGCGCAGACGCCCGATCAGCGGGTCGTCGGGCCGCTCCACCCGATGCAGCCCCGCCGAGCGCGCCAGGCTCTCGAAGGCGCGGGGCTCGAGCTCGAGGATGCGTGCGTAGGTCGCGAGCGCCTCCTCGCGCCGCCCGAGATCCTCGTGCAGGTTGGCGAGATTCTGCAGCGCCGGCAGGTAGCCCGGGTTGAGCGACAGGGCCGACCGCAGCTCGCGCTCGGCGGCGGCGTCCTGGCGCAGGTGATCGGCGAGAATCACTCCGCGGTTGAGATGGACCTCCTCGGGCTGCCGTACGCCGCGCGCGAGTGCCTGGGCATAGGAGGCGAGCGCCTCGTCGAAGCGGCGGAGCTTGCACTGCAGAAGTCCCAGGTTGTACCAGCAGTCGGGGAGGTCCGGCCAGCGCGCCAGAATCCGCTCGTAAGCGGCCGCGGCTTCCGCCAGGCTTCCGAGCTGCTCGAGCCGCGCGGCCTCGCGCAGCAGCGCAGGCTGGCCGGACTCGCTCATCGCGCCACCGGCGGCGCGGCCGCTGCGTCCACCCACAGCTCGACCCGGCCGCACCCTGCAACCGCACGCCAGGCGGTGAGCGCGGGATCGTGCGCGAGGAGTCTCTCCACGGCGTCGCGCTTGTCGGCGCCGGCCACCACGAACACCGGTTCCGCCACCTGCGCGAGGAGCTCCGGGGTCACGCTCACCGCCGACATGCCATCGGGGCGGTGTACGGCAAGGGCCAGACGCCCGCGGGCGCGCTCGAGGTCCGCTGCCCCGAAGAGCGAAGCGGTGTGCCCGTCGGCGCCGAGGCCGAGAAGCCCAAGCCCGACGCGCGTGCCGGACCGCAGCAGCGCGGCGAGCTGATCCTGGTAGTCGCGGGCGGCATCTTCGAGCGGCAGCTCGGTGCGCACGCGCAGTACCGCGGCGGCAGGCAAGGCGAGCGCGGTGAGCAGCGGCTGCGCCTGGGTGTAGTTGCTCGCCGGCGAGTCGGGCAGGACGTGACGATCATCGGAGAACAGCACGCGGAGCCCTGCCGCGTGCGCAAGGCCCGGCCGCGCAGCCAGCGCGCGGTACACCGGCAGTGGGGTGGTTCCGCCGGAAAGCATCAGCGCCGCCGCGGGCGGCGCCGCGATCGCCCGTGCCAGGCGCTCCTCGAGAGCGGACTCGAGCGCCGCGCGCGAGGCGAAGCGGCGGGTGGCGAGCTCGGTCACTGCTCTCGCTGCTGCGGGCGGGGGCGCTCGGTGACCCGCGCCTCGACGTCGAAGGAACGGTGACCGCGCAGCCCGCGCAAGCTGACCATCGAGCCGGGCTTGTGCCGGGAGATCCGCCCGAGGACATCCTGCGCTCCGCGCGGGCTGGTTCCGTCGACCGCCAGCAGCAGATCGCCCGGCAGCAGGCCCGCCTGCTGCGCGGGGCTGCCCAGAGCCAGATTCGCGACCACGACGCCTGCCTGCGCGAGCCCGAGCTGCTGCGCCTGCTCGGCCGAGATGTCCTCGGGCGAGATGCCGATCCATCCGCGGATCACCCGGCCATGGTCGATGATGTCGGCCAGCACCCCGCGCACCAGGTTCACGGGGATGGCGAAGCCGATACCCTCGACGCCCAGGCTCTTCGCCACCATCGCGGTGTTGATGCCCACCAGCGCGCCGCTCGAGTCGACCAGCGCCCCGCCGGAGTTGCCGCGGTTGATCGGCGCATCCGTCTGGATGAAGTCCTCCACCGGCGCGATGCCGAGCTGCGTACGGCTCACCGCGCTCACGATCCCGTGTGTCACGGTGTGCGAGAGCCCGAGCGGGTTGCCGATGGCGAGCACGACGTCGCCCGGGCGCAGCTGATCCGAGCGCCCGAGCGGCGCCACCGGCAGGAACCCGAGGCCGATGCTCAGCACCGCGAGGTCGGTGTCGGGGTCGCTCCCCACGACATGCGCCTCGGCGATGCGTCCGTCGGCAAGCTGTACGCGGATCGACTCGGCGTTGGCAATGACGTGGTGGTTGGTGACGATGTGCCCCTTGTCATCGACGATCACGCCGGAGCCGAGCGTGCGCTCGATACGCTGCCGATAGCGCGGCAGATACTCGCCGAACAGCTCCCCGAGCGAGGGGGCCAGGCGCTCGGTGACCAGGCGGTCGGTGTATACGTTGACCACCGCCGGCGCCACGCGCTGCACCGCGTCGGCATAGGAGGTCCGTGCCGGCACGGATGCGGGCACCTGAGCGGCGGCCGTGACGGCGGCCGGCGCGGGGGCCGCAGCCGCCGGCGGGGCGGCCACCGCAGGGGCCTGGGGAGTGGCGCGCCCGCGGATGAGGTCCGGGCGCATCGCCACGATCAGGAATGCCAGCGCGAGTCCGCCGACGACCGAACCGGCCACGAAAGTCAGCCCGCGGCCCAGGTGCTCGAGCATTCACAACTCCGTGCCGGCGCGCCGGGGAGGCATGTTCGTTTGTGTATAATGCGCCGCCCCCCGCAAGGTACGAAACTGCACCCATGCGCAGTCCGCTTGGCGAGCGATGCGCTCCGACGCTGCGGCGGGCCAGTCATACAGCGGGAGAGCGGTGAGATGGCGGATCACGCAGGCGTCGCCGGCGGCGACGAAGTCGACCTCAGCCGGCGCAAGTTCCTCACCAGAGCCACCATAGCCACCGGGGCGGTCGGCACCGTGTTCGCCGCCATCCCCTTCATCGAGTCCTGGAGCCCCTCGGAGAGCGCACGGGCGGCGGGCGTGCCGACCGAGCTCGACATATCCAAGCTCGAGGCCGGGCAGATGACTATCACGGTCTGGCGCCGCTCGCCGATTTACGTCGTGCGCCGCACCCCCGAGATGGTGGCGCGCCTTGCCGGCCACGACGGAGAGCTCAAGGACCCGGGCTCGGACCACTCCGACCAGCCTGCCTACGCCAAGAACCCGCTGCGCTCGCGCAGCGCCGAGTTTCTGGTGCTGGTCGGTACCTGCACGCACCTCGGTTGTCTCCCCAAGCAGCACTTCGCCGCCGGGGAGCTCTACCCTTCGTGGCCCGGCGGGTTCTTCTGCCCCTGCCACGGCTCGCGCTTCGACCTCGCCGGACGCGTGTTCGACGGCTCGCCGGCTTCGATCAATCTGCGTGTGCCGCCGTATTCCTATCCCAAGGAACATCTGCTGCTGATCGGCGCCGATGAGAAAGGAGCCGCCTGATGACCGTGAAGACCGCAACCGGTGCGGCCGCTCCCATGCCCAAGGCTGGCGCCGCCGGCAGGCAGGGCTTCTGGGCCTGGCTCAACAAGCGCCTGCCCATAGATCAGTTCATGGCTTCCCAGGTCACCGAGTACTACGCGCCGAAGAATTTCAACGTTTGGTACTACTTCGGCTCGCTCGCGCTCGTGGTGCTGGTGCTGCAGCTGGTGAGCGGCATCTACCTCGCGATGTTCTACAAGCCGGGCGAGACGACGGCGTTCGACTCGGTGCAGTTCATCATGCGGGAGATCGACTGGGGCTGGTTCCTCCGCTACCTGCACTCGAGCGGTGCCTCCTTCTTCTTCATCATGGTGTACCTGCACATGTTCCGGGCCTTTCTCTACGGCTCGTACAAGCCACCGCGGGAGCTGCTGTGGCTCATCGGCATGCTGGTGTACCTCGCGCTCATGGCCGAGGCCTTCATGGGCTATGTGCTGCCCTGGGGCAACATGTCGTTCTGGGGGGCGCAGGTCATCATCAACCTGTTCGGCACCATTCCAGGAATCGGCCCGGATCTCGTGCTGTGGATCCGCGGCGATTACGGCATCGCGGACGCGACGCTCAACCGGTTCTTCTCGCTGCACGTGGCGGCCGTGCCGCTCGCGCTGCTGGGGCTCGTGGCGCTGCATCTGGTGGCGCTGCACGAAGTGGGCTCCAACAACCCCGACGGCGTCGAGATCAAGGAGAAGGTAGGTGCGAACGGCAGGCCGCTCGACGGCATCCCGTTCCATCCTTATTACACGGTGAAGGACCTGGTTGGCGTCGGCGTGTTCCTGGTGCTGCTCGCCATCACGGTGTTCTTCGTGCCGACCGTCGGCGGGCTGTTCATCGAGGCGCCGAACTGGGAGCCGGCCAATCCCATGTCGACCCCGGAGCACATCGCGCCGGTGTGGTACTTCACGCCCTACTACGCGATCCTGCGCGCGGTGCCGGACCAGCGCATGGGAGCCCTCCTCATGCTGATCGCGGTCATGGCGTTCCTGTTCGTGCCATGGCTCGACCGTTCGCCGGTCAAGTCGATGCGCTACCGCGGCTGGATGTCGCGCTCGGCACTCGCGATCTTCGCGGTGAGCTTCATCGCGCTCGGGTACCTCGGCCTGCAGCCGGCGGAAGGCCTGTATGTGATCCTGGCGCGCATCTTCTCCGCGCTGTACTTCGCGTTCTTCTTCCTCATGCCGCTCTACAGCTCGCTCGATCCGGTGAAGCCGGTGCCTGAAAGGGTGGTCTACCATGCGCACTGAGGCACTGCTCGCCGCGGTGTTGCTGGCGGTGGCGGCCTGTGCGCCGCAGCGGCTGCCGGCGGCGGAGGCAGAGGGCGCGGCCAAATTCGGCGCCGACTGGAAGAGCTGGCGCGCCGACACCAGCGTGTCGGACCTCGCGTCCGTGCAGCGCGGCGCCCGCAACTTCGTGAGCTACTGCCTCGGCTGCCACTCGCTGAAATATGAGCGCTGGTCGCGGCTCGGCGCGGACCTCAAGATACCCCGACAGCTGCTCGAGCACGATCTGCTGCCGCCCGGCGCCAAGTCGACCGGCTACATTCTGACCAGCATGCCGGCCGCCGACGCCGAGGCCTGGTTCGGCAAGGCGCCGCCGGATCTCTCGCTGATGGTGCGCGCGCGGGGCACGGACTACATCTACCAGTTCCTCACGACCTTCTACGTCGATCCCAAGAGCCAGACGGGCGCCAACAATCTGCGGCTGCCGGCGACGTCCATGCCGGCCGTGCTGTCGGAGCTCGAAGGGCTCAAGGGCGCGGTGCTCAGGACCGAGACTGTGATCGTCGAGGGCAAGCCGAAATCGGAGCAGGTGTTCGATCACTTCGAGACGCTCGCTCCGGGACGCATGAGCCTCGCCGAGTACGACGGCTTCGTGCGCGATACCGTGAACTTCCTCGACTACGTGAGTGAGCCGACCCAGATCGAGCGGCGCCAGCTCGGGGTGTGGGTCGTGTTGTTCCTGCTGGTGTTCAGCTGGCTCGCCTGGCTGGTGAAGCGCGAGTACTGGAAGGACGTCCACTGACCGCGAGCCTGGAGCGCGGGAGCGGCAGCGTGTCGAGCCGACGATCCATAATGACCCTGTTCTCTGCACCCGATGACCCGTGGAGTCACCGGACGCGCATCGTGCTGGCCGAGAAAGGCATCAGCATCGATATCGTGAGCGTCGAGGCGGGGCGCTTTCCCGAGGACCTCCTCGATCTCAACCCCTATCACAGCGTGCCGACGCTGGTCGACCGCGACCTGGTGCTGTACGACTCACGCGTCATCATCGAGTACCTCGACGAGCGCTTTCCGCACCCGCCGCTCATGCCGGTCGACCCGCTGACGCGCGCGCAGTTCCGCCTGGCGCTCTACCGTATCGAGCGCGACTGGTACAGCGTCGCCAAGCAGATCGACCAGGAGCCCGACAAGAAGCAGGCGCTGAAGCTGAAGAAGATCCTGCGCGACACCATCCTGCAGAGCACCGAGCTCTTCAAGATCAAGCCTTTCTTCCTCTCCGACGAGTTCTCGCTGGTGGATGCGACCATCGCGCCGATACTGTGGCGGCTGCCGCACTACGAGGTCGACCTGCCGCCGCAGGCGCAGCCGATCGAGAAGTACATGCAGCTGGTGTTCGCGCGGCCGGCGTTCCGCGAGGCACTCACCGAGCGGGAGCAGGAGATGAGGCTGCTGCGTTAGACCATGACTCAGGCGTTACCCAAGCGGCCGTACCTGCTGCGCGCCATGCACCAGTGGATCACGGAAAGCGGCAATACACCGCACGTGATCGTCGATGCCGGGCACGAGGGCGCCGAGGTGCCGCGCGCCTACGTCAAGGACGGCAAGATCGTCCTCAATCTGAGCGAAGGCGCCACGCAGCGCCTGCGGCTCGGCAACGACGAGGTGGAATTCGACGCGCGCTTCGCCGGAGTGGTGCATCACGTGCGCTTTCCGGTGACCGCAGTGCTCGGGGTCTACGCGCGCGAGACCGGCGAGGGCATGGTGTTCTCGGAGCAGGACCTTGCTGCTGCAGAGCCGGCGAAGAGCCCGAAGCCCGATGAAAAGGGCGGCGGCCCCCGCCGCCCGCACCTCAAAGTCATCAAGTAGCTGCGACGCGGCTTCTTCTCCGGCGCAGCGCATAGAAAGAGTCGGCCTGTAAGCCGGGTTCTGTCGAGGGCAATCATTCCTCTGGGATCCACGTCGCCGTGGACCTCTAGCGGCCTACCCGGAAGCGCGCGCGGATCAGCGCTGCGTGCCGCCGTTTAAGGCGCACGCGGCTTCCCTATTTGGCCTTGCTCCAGGTGGGGTTTGCCGTGCCGTCGCGTGTTGCCACCGACGCGGTGCGCTCTTACCGCACCGTTTCACCCTTGCCGGTCCCGCGAGGGACTTGGGCGGTCTGCTCTCTGTTGCACTTTCCGTGGGCTCGCGCCCCCCAGGCGTTACCTGGCACCCGATCCGCCGGAGCCCGGACTTTCCTCCACCCCCTCGCCATTGCTGGCGCGGGAGCAGCGACTGCCCGGCCGACTCTGACCCGGCAAGATAGGGCGGCGGGCGGGGAAGTCAACTCATCAATTGGAAAGCTCGAGTAGCGCCCGCTAGGCCGGCTTGAGCAGCGCTCGGGCGCCCTCCCACAGCTCCCGCGCCACTTCTGCCGCGGGCCTGGCTCTGGCCTGAGCGGCCGACTGGCCCGCCCAGGCCTGCAGTCCGTCGAGGAGGTTCGCCTTGAGGGCGCGCGTGCGCATGGCCGCCGTCAGTCCGCTTTGCACAGGGTAGGGTGCCGGCCGCGGTGCGCCGGGTGCCGTCGCGGCGCGGACATAGGCAGTCGCGACGCTGCGTCCCGGGCGCCCGGAGAAGGCGCGGGAGATGAGCGTCTGCTCCGGGAGGCTCGCGCCGATCGCATCCGCCCACGCCGAAGGCAGCCGCGCCTCCGGGCAACGGAGGAAACCCGTGCCGACCTGTACGGCCGAAGCGCCGAGGATGAATGCCGCAGCGACCGCGCGTGGGTCGGCGATGCCGCCCGCCGCGATAACCGGCACGCTCACCGCGTCCACGACCGCCGGCAGCAGCGCGGAAAGTCCCACGAGCTCGCGCTCGGCCAGCGAGCTGTCGAAGGCGCCCCGGTGTCCGCCCGCTTCCATCCCCTGCGCAATGACGGCGTCCGCACCGGCTGCAGCCGCGAGCCGCGCTTCGGTGACGGTGGTTGCGGTAGCGATCCAGCGGATGCCCTGCGCCTTCATTCGCTCGACGAACGCAGGCGCGTAGAGTCCCATGATCGAGGAGATCGCGGCCGGTCCGGCCTCGAGCAACGCCTCGCACTGCAGCGCGAAGTCCGGCCTGGAGTAGTCACCGGCATCGGCCGGAATCGGCGGCCCCCAGTGTGCGAGGAAAGCGCGCATGGCGCCCTCCACCTCCGGGTCGCGCGCGGGCGCGGCTTCCGGGATCCACAGGTTCATCTGGAAGGCGCCGCCGCGGCAGCCGGCGCGGAATTCGCTCGCCCACGCTTTGATCGCGGCGGGCTGCATCACGACGGCGCCGCAGGCCCCGAGCCCGCCCGCGCCGGCGACCGCGATCGAGAGCCCAGGCGGGCAGGCACCCGCCATCGGTGCCAGCAGCACCGGAATGCGCAGCCCATGGCCCGCGCAGAAGGCCTGTGCGCGGGCGATGGCGGGATGCGGTTTCGTCACGGCATCTCCTCGTCGTCGGGCGGCGGCCCCGGGCGAGCGCTGCCGGCGCCGCCGCGCGTGGCGAGCGCGTAAGCAGCGGCGCGCGTGGCTCCGGTCAGCTGCGCCGCGATGGCCGCCGCGCGGCCCGGAGGCAATGCCCTCAGCAGAATCTCCAGCGTGCGGCGCAGCTCCGCGCCATCGACCGCGCCGGCGGCGGGAGCCGCTCCGTGCACGACCAGCGTGAGCTCGCCACGCGCGAAGTTCTCCTCGCCCGCGGCGCGCGCCGCGAGCTCGCCGAGCGTGCCGCGATAGAGCGTCTCGTGCGCCTTGGTGAGCTCGCGCGCCACCACCGCCTGCCGCCCGGCACCGAACTGCGCCGCGAGGTCCGCGAGCGTGGCCTGGATGCGGTGCGGCGCCTCGAAGAACACCAGCGTGCGCACTTCGTGCTCGAGGCGCGCAAGCGTGGCGCGGCGCTCGGCGGCGCGCGCCGGCAGGAACCCCTCGAAGCAGAAGCGATGGGTCGGCAGCCCAGCCACGGCCAGCGCGGCGGTAATGGCCGACGGTCCGGGAATCGTGCGGACGGCGAATCCGGCCTGGGCGGCGCGGCTCACGAGCTCGAAACCGGGATCCGAGAGCAGCGGCGTACCCGCGTCGCTCACCAGCGCCACGTCCTCGCCGGCGGCGAGCCGCGCGAGCAGCTCGGGCACACGCTGCGGCTCGTTGTGGGCGTGCAGGGAGACGAGCGGCGTGCCGACGCCCATTGCCTGCAGCAGGACGCGCGTATGGCGGGTGTCCTCGGCGGCGATGACCGCGGCGCGTGCGAGCGCTTCGCGGGCGCGCGGGCTCAGGTCGGCGAGGTTGCCGATCGGAGTGGCTACGACGAGCAGCGTGCCGGGCGCCTTCACCATCTATAATCGCGAGCCTCCTTGGCTTCAGTCTAACCAATGCCGTTCACCCGTTGGATCACCCGCTGTGCCGCTCTCGCCGCCGCGTTCGCCTTGAGCGGCTGCCCGAGCCTGACGACGGTGAGCCCGCCGCCTTCGGCCGATCGGGCCGCGAGCCTCGAGCAGTCGGGCGATTTCGCGGGTGCTGCGCGTGTCTACGAAGGGCTCGCTGAGCAAAACAGCGGCACGAGCCGCAACGTCTACCTGCTGCGCGCGGCGCACGATTTCGTGAGTGCGCACCGCGCCGACGAAGCGGCGCGGGTATTGACGGGCCTGGAAGGCAGCCTCAATCCCGACCAGCAGACCGAGCGGAGCCTGCTCACGGCCGAGGTCGCGCTCGAGCGCGGGCAGACGCAGGAGGCCTGGCGGCAGCTCACCGCAATGCCGACGCCCGCGAGCGCGGCTCAGGCGGCCCGCTACCGCGACCTGAAGGCACGCGCCGCGCTCGGCGCCGGGCACCCGGAAGTGGCGCAGCAGGTGGCGCGCGAGCAGGCCGAAATTCTGCCGCACATCGCGCTGCTGCTTCCCGTCACCGGGCGCAACGCGCCCGCTTCCGTGAGCGTGCGTAACGGCTTTCTCTCCGCTTACTACCAGGCGCCCGCGACCGAGCGGCTGCGCGTGCGCATCTACGATACCGGCACGCTGAGCATCGCCGAAGCCCTGGGACGCGCCTCGAGCTCGGGAGCCGAGCTCATCGTCGGCCCGCTGACGCGCGAGGAGGTGATCGCTGCGGCGCAGTTCACCACGGCGCGCCCGCCGCTGCTTGCGCTCAACTTCCTGCCATCCGAGACGCCGGCTCCCGCGCGTTTCTACCAATATGCGCTTTCGCCCGAGGATGAGGCGCGGCTCGTGGCACGGCGCATCCTCGCCGATCATCACCGGCGTGGGATCGCTCTCGCGCCGGCGGGTGACTGGGGCGCACGCGTGCTGGCGGCCTTTCGCCAGGAGCTCGAGAGCGGAGGCGGCGAGCTGATCGCAGCCGCCACCATCGACCCGAG
>DASPOP010000311.1:0-2558 GCA_035625955.1 Steroidobacteraceae bacterium
ATCTACCGCCTCGTGAGCCGCAAGCTGGTACCGCAGGGGGTCGCATGAACGCCATCAGAGCCATTGCCGCCGTCGCGCTTAGCAGCGCCCTCGCAGTCGCGCACGCCGCGCCACCCGGGAACTTCGCGCACCGCGCCGAGAGCGCACGCGCGGCTGTCGGCGTGCCGGGGATGGCGATCGCCATCGTCGAGAACGGCCAGGTGACCTTTGCGCAGGGTTTCGGCGTGCGCGCGCTCGGCGAGGCTGCGCGCGTCGATGCCGACACGATCTTCCCGACCGGCTCGACCGGCAAGGCCTTCACGGTGGCCGATCTCGCGATCCTGGTCGATCAGGGCAGGATCGGCTGGGACGACCGCGTCACCGACCGTCTGCCGGGGTTCGAGATGTACGATCCCTGGGTCACGCGCGAGATCACGATCCGCGACCTGCTGGTGCACAGGAGCGGCCTGGGACTGGGGGAGGGCGACCTGCTGTTCGTGCCGCGCACCAACCTCACGCGTGCGGAGTCGGTACGGCGCCTGAGATACCTGAAACCCGCGAGCAGTTTTCGCTACGGCTTCGCCTACGACAACGTGCTCTACATGGTGGCGGGCCAGCTCATCGAGGCGGTGACCGGGGAGAGCTGGGAGAAATTCACCGCCGGGCATCTATTGGCGCCCGCCGGCATGCTGCATTCGACCTCGGACGAGCCGGCTCGCTTCGCCAGCGCGGATCGCGCCTTCCCGCACGCACGCATGGACGGCGGGCTGCGCGGCGCCGGCACCCAGGAGCGGCTCGATGAGCGCGACGAGCTCGGCCGCAACGGCGCGCCCGCCGGCGGGCTCACCGTGAGCGCCAACGACATGGCGCGCTGGCTCCTCATCCAGCTCGGCCACGGCGAGCTGCCGGGCCACTCCGGCAGGCTGTTCTCGGAGGACGCGCACCGGCAGATGTGGAAGCCGATGGTGCTGCAGCCGGTGCCCGAGCTGCCCGAGCCTCTCAAGCCGACTCAGCCCATGTTCAACACCTATGCGCTCGGCTGGGACATCAGTGACTACGCCGGCACGAAGATCGTGTGGCACGGCGGCGCGGTGTTCGGGTTCCTCACGGCCGTGGTGCTGATTCCGGACCGGCACGTCGGCTTCTCGATCGAGATCAACAGCGAGGACGGCGAGATCATCAGGGGGCTCATGTACGAGCTGCTCGATCACTATCTCGGCCGGCCGCACGTCGACTGGGTGGCGCGCTACCGGGCGCTCAAGCAGCAGCGCGTGTCCGAGGCGCTCGCGGCACTCAGGACCGCGGCCGCCAGGCCGGCCGCCGTCGGGCCATCGCTGCCGCTCGCGGGTTATGCGGGAACCTACTCCGATCCCTGGTACGGCAACATCGAGGTCGCGCCCAGGGACGGCAAGCTGACCATCGACTTCAAGTCGACGCCGCGCATGAACGGCACGCTCGAGCACTATCAGTACGATACTTTCGTCGCACGCCTCGACGACAAGACCATCGAGCCGCCGTACGTGACCTTCAGTCTGAACGCCGACGGCAAGGTCGAGCGCGTGACGATGAAGCCGGTCTCGCCGATCGCGGACTTCAGCTACGACTATCAGGACTTGTTGTTCACCCCGGCGAAGCCGTAAGGACCAGGCTGCGCTCTAAGGCTCTATCCCGGCGCGGCTGGTGAGGTACACGGCAAAGGTCCCGAGCCAGTGCCCGCCCTCGTAGTACTGGCCGGTGACCGCGGGCAACGCGGCGTCGGCGTGGCGCGTCGCGGCCGCGCGCAGCGCCGGGATCCGCGCATCCTCAGGCGGCAGCCCGCGGGCGATGCCCGCCAGCATCCAGGCACGGCTCAGGTTGAGCCCGTCGATGTGCGCGAGCTTGGGATCCGAGCGGTCGGTGACGACACCCGGCTCGAGCCAGGCGTGCGCTTTGCGCGCTGCGGCCGGCGCCGCGCTGCGCGGGATCTGCGGCAGGAACCCTGACAGCCAGGGCGCGAAGGCGGCCGGGGGCAGCACGCGCCGCATGAAGTCGGCTTCGGCGAGGCAGGGCGAGAGAAAATCCTCGCCCGACGGCTCGTAGGCCAGCGGACAGTTGCGATCGTGGCGGTAGAAGCGCCCGGCCGCGTCGCCGAGGAGCCTGCGCATCTGACCATCGCCGGCGACGCCGGCCCAATCCCAGATCAGCCCGAAGGCGAATGCGGTCTGGTCGTGCTCGCCGATGCGGATCGGATACTGAAGCTTCGGCAGCCAGCTCTCGAGCCGCGCCACCACCTCGGTCTCGAGCGGCGCGAGCACGCCTGACCAGCGGCGCGCGTCCGCGTCATCCCAGCGGCGCAGCTCTGCGGACAGCTCGAGCAGCCATGCGAGCCCGTAGGGGCGCTCGAAGGAGGCGCGGCCGGCGCCACGCAGGTAGCTCGCCTCGGCATCGATGTTGGCGGCCGCGAAGCTCTGATTGAGCGCGGCGCGCGCTTCGGCCGCGAACGGCGCGTCGGGGAACAGCCGCAGCAGCCGCACCAGCAGCCAGTGGCCGTGTACGTCCGAGTGCCAGTCGAGGCAGCCGTAGAAGGCGGGCGTGAGCTC
>DASPOP010000312.1:0-7258 GCA_035625955.1 Steroidobacteraceae bacterium
GCTGCCGAAGTGCACGGCACCGACCCCGTCCGGCTCCATGAGGTTGGCGAGTCGCTGCGACAGCTCGATGGCGCGCGGGTGATTGGCGCCGCGAAAGGTGTTGTAGAAGGGCAGCTCATCGAGCTGTGCGACGATGGCATCGCGGATTTCCCTGCGGCCGAACCCGAGGTTCGCGCACCACAGCCCGCCGACCGCATCAACCAGGCGATGGCCGTCGACATCCCAGATCCAGCTGCCCTCGCCACGGGCGATGATGTCGGGCGGAGCCTCGCGCACCGTGCCCGGGTGCGCCATTGGGTGCAGGAGATGTCTGGCGTTTTCCGCCTTCAGTTCTTCGGTCGACAGTTTGCGCATAGGCCTCAGTCTATGCTGGCTCGGGCCGTAAGACACTTCGCAAGTGGTCCGGCGCCAGTATGTCAAGTGGCGCGGCGGGCAAGCGACGGATCCGGGGCTAAACGCTGAGCGGCGCGCCGCTGCCCAGGCGTGTCGGCCGCCCGGTCTCCAGACCGAAGAAGGCGGCGGCGTTCGAGTGCAGGACCTTGGCGCGGGTCACCGGAGCAAGTGTTGGGTGCGAGTGCACCAGGCCGCCGACCTTCTGCTCTCCGAGCGGGTAGGGATAGTCGGAGCCGAGCATCACCCGGTCCTCACCCATGGTGCGCACCAGGAACTCGAGCGCCTCGTGGCTGAACACCGCGCCATCGACCGAGAAGCGGTCGAGGTAGGACGAGGGCGGGTGAGGGCAGTCCTCACGCACGATGTCGCGGTTGCGCCAGGCATTGTCGACGCGCCCGAGAAGATACGGAAAGCTCCCGCCGCCGTGCGCGAAACAGAGCTTGAGCGAGCGCGGCAGCCGCTCGAACGCTCCCGAGAGAATCAGCCACAGGATCGACAGCTGCGTCTCCGCCGGCATCGACACCAGCCAGGGCAGCTGGTACTTCGCCATGCGCTCCTGCGCCATCATGTCCCAGGGATGCACGAACACCGCCGCGCCCTCCTCGGCGCAGTGCCGCAGGAAATCGAGAATCCCCTCGTCGTTCATGTCCCGCCCGCCGACATGGTTGCCGATGTGCACGCCGACGTGGCCGTCGTCCATGGCGCGGCTGAGCTCCCGGCAGGCGAGCTCGGTATCCTGCAGCGGCACCTGGCACAGCGACTTGAGCCGCCGCGGCGCGTGCCCGCAGATCTCGAGCGCCGCGTCGTTGAAGATGCGCGCACATTCGAACGCCTGCGCCGCCGGGCGCTGGTAAGCGAACAGCAGCGGCGTGGCGCACATTATCTGCACTTCCACCCCGTCCCGGTCCATGTGCTCGAGCCTGAGGTTCGCGTCCCAGCAGGCGGGGCCGACGGGGCGGAACTCCTGCTCGCCGACCATGAGCATCGCCTTGCCGCCGGGGCCATGCCGCATCCACGGCCAGCCGGAGGTACCGAAGCGCGCCGCGAGATCCGGCCAGGTGCGCGGCAGAAAGTGCGTATGGATGTCGATGCTCACGGCTCGATGCCTCCTCGAATGCTGCTCAACTGCCGCGCGGGCGCCAGGCGACCGCCTTGATCTCGATCAGCAGGTGCGGGTGCGGCAGCGCCGCCACCGCGACGGTGGTGCGTGCCGGACCCTGGTAGCCGAAGAACTCGCCGTAGACCTCGTTGTAGCCCTGGAAGTCGTCCATGCTGACGAGGAAGGTGCTCACCTCGACCACGTCGGCGAGGCTGGCGCCGGCGGCGGCGAGGATGTCGCGGATGTTCTCGATGACGCTGCGCGTCTGAGCGCGGATGTCGAGCCGCATGGCGCCGTCCCGGCCGGGCTCGGCGCCCGCGATCGAGTCATCGGCGCGCCGGGCGCTGGTGCCTGAGACGAAGATGAAATCGCCGGCGCGGCGAAAGTGCGGGAAGGCGCCGCGCGGCCGCGCCTTGCCGGCGATCACGGCGCTGTCGGGGCTCGTTGCAGCTTCACTCTTCACAGCTTCACGCAGATGTTCATCGGCTCGGAGAAGAAGCCGAGCGAATGCATGCCGCCTTCGCGTCCGATGCCCGAGAGCTTCGCGCCGCCGAACGGCGTGCGCAGATCCCGCAGGTACCAGTCGTTCACCCAGGTGATGCCGACCTCCATCGCCCGCGCCACCCGGTGGGCACGCTGCAGGTTCGAGGTCCAGACCGCCGCGCACAGTCCGTAGCGCGTGTCGTTCGCCTTAGCGATCGCCTCCTCCTCGGAATCGAACGGGGCGAGGTGGCAGACGGGGCCGAAGATCTCCTCGCGCACACAGCGCGCCTGCTCGCTCAAGCCGCGCACGAGGGTCGGCTCGATGAAGGCGCCCTGATCGCGCTCGTCCCCGAGCCGCGGCACGCCGCCCCCGCAGACGATCTCACCGCCCTCCTCGCGCGCCAGCCGGTAGTAGGACAGCACCTTGTCGCGGTGGCCGCGCGAGATGAGCGGCCCCATATCGGCGCCCTCGTACGGGCCGCCTACCTTAAGCGCGCGGGCACGCTCGGCGAGCGCCTCGACGAAGCGCTCGAACATCGGGCGCTCGACGTAGACGCGCTCCGAGCACAGGCACACCTGGCCGCAGTTGGAGAATACCGAGCGCATCGTGCCGGCCACTGACGCCTCGAAATCCGCATCGGCGAACACCAGCGCGGCGTTCTTGCCGCCGAGCTCGAAGGACAGCGCCTTCACCGTCGGCGCGGCGCTGCGCATGATCGCCGCTCCGGTCGCGGTCTCGCCGGTAAAAGCGATGGCGGCCACGTCGGGGTGGCTCACCAGCGCCTCACCCGTCGAGCCGGGCCCGAAACCGTGCACCAGGTTGAATACGCCGGGCGGAATGCCCGCCTCCTGCATCACCTGCGCGAGCAGCACCGCCGACGACGGCGTCTCCTCGGAGGGCTTGGCGACTACCGTGTTGCCGCAGACCAGCGCCGGCGCCACCTTCCAGGTGAGCAGCAGGAACGGCAGATTCCACGGGACGATGGCGGCCACTACGCCGAGCGGCTTGTGCACGGTGTAGTTGAGCGCGCCGCGTCCGTCGGCGGTCGCCATCTCGTAGCACTCGGAGGCGCGGGCGAGCGCGAGATCGGCGTAGGCACGGAAATTGGCGGCGCCGCGCGGGATGTCGAGCGACCTGGTCTGCGCGAGCATCTTGCCGGTGTCGGCGATCTCGGCGCTGACGAATTCATCGAAGCGCTGCTCGATGCGGTCGGCCACCTTGCGCAGCAGCGCACAGCGCTCCTGGATCGTGAGCCGCCCCCACGGCCCGTGCAGCGCCGCGCGCGCCGCCTGCACCGCGCGATCCACCAGCGCCGCATCGGCCTCGGTGACGGTGGCAATCACCCGGCCATTGACCGGACTTGTGTTGGGGAAACTCTGGCCGGAGCGGACGAACTCTCCGGCGACGTAACAGGGCAGCTGCTGGCCCGCGAACGGATATTGTTCGGCTGGGGTGGGACTGCGCATCTGAGGCGCGATTTTAGTGAGGCGCTGATACTAAATAATAATCGTTTTTTCTCCCTCTGGTATGCAGTTCATCTATACCGAATCCGGCGCCCCGGCATCACTTCCCGAGCAGCGCGCGCCGCCGCGCCAGGCTCTCCTCGCTCCAGACCTCGGCGCTCCTGTAGTACTGGCTCACCGCACGCGCTCCCGCCGGGATCACGACCCAGGGCTGCTTGGACTCGGTGTAGATGTGAATGTCGGGGGGAAACGCGTCGGGGTTATCGAGCGTGCCGACGCGCACGAAACGCAGCGCATCCCCTGCCCGGCGTACGTGCTCCACACCGCGATCCGGCACACCGGGCAGCGGGCGATCTTCTGGCCCTTGCCGCTGTTGCTCGGCGTCAGCACTACTTCGGGGGCTCCCTCGAGAAGCGTCACGCGGTCCGCCTCGATCAGGGCGTTGAGCACGAACGCGCTGCCGGTCTCGCGCTGGCACCAGCGGCAATGACAGCAGTGCACGATGAGGGGCCTGCCCCGCATCGCATAACGCACGGCGCGGCAGGTGCAGCCTCCCCCGGCCAGAGATTCGTCGGCCTCGGTCATCGGGGAAAACGGCACCGGCCCGCCGCTCGAGCGGGCCGGCGCCGATCCATCACTTGCTCGCTGCGGATCCGGAGCCCTTGAGGCAGGTGCTCATGAAGCTCTTGCGGTCGGCACCCTTCAAGCCCTTCTCACTCGCCTCCTTGTTGCAGCTCTTCATCTTTTCCTGCTGGCTGTTGGTCTTGGCCGGCGCCGCAGGCTGGTCGGAGAGGCAGGTCTTCATGAACGCCTTGCGCTCATCGCCGCTGAGGTTCTTGGCCTTGGCGTCCGCGTTACAGGTCTTCATCTTCTCCTGCTGGCTGTTGGCAGGCTTGGCGGCCGCCGCCGTGCCCGCCGCCTGGGCGAAGACGGCCGGACCGGCCAGAACCGCGAGCGCTGCCCCCACCGCCACTACCCAAGTCGTACGTCGCATGTGTCGGTCCCCTTCCCGGTGAGAAATGAAAAAGCGGCGGTATCGTAGCCCCTCGCGGGCCCCTACTCCATGTCCGTCGTCGGTTGCGCGCGCCCTGCGCCCCAAGGTACAAGGGCCCCGGCCATGTGGAGATCGATTGCCGCCGTCAGCCTGGGATCGAGCCTCGGAGCGCTGCTGCGCTGGTGGCTCGGCGCGCGCCTGAACGCACACTTTCCTCCCATCCCGCCGGGCACGCTCGCGGCGAATCTCATCGGCGGCTACGTCGTCGGGGTGGCGGTGGCGTTGTTCGCGACCTACACGGCCATCGCGCCGGAATGGCGCCTGCTCGTCATCACGGGTTTCTGCGGCGGGCTCACCACTTTCTCGACCTTCTCCGCCGAGGTCGTGACGCTTCTGCAGCAGGGCCGCGCCACCTGGGCGCTGGCCGCCGCCGCCGCGCATCTCGGGGGCTCGCTCCTCATGACGCTCGCCGGCATCGGCACCGTGGTTTGGGTGAGGGGTCAGGTTTAGCGCGCCTGGCGCGCCGGGAGCAGCAGCGATGCAGGGCTCGTTTCTCAGGTTCTACGTGCACGAAGGCCACCGCCATCGCGGGCGGCCGGTGTGGGAATGGCTGCTCGAGGAGGCCAACCGCTTCGGGATCCGCGGCGGCTCGGCGTTCCGCGCCATGGCGGGCTTCGGCCGCCACCACGTGCTGCACGAGGCTAACTTCTTCGAGCTCGCCGGCACCCTCACGGTGGAAGTCGAGTTCATCGTCACCGAGGATGAGGCGCAGAGGTTCCTCGCCCATCTCGAGCCCCATGCAGTGCGGCTCTTCTACGCGCGCATCCCCGCGACCTTCGGCATCCTGCACCCGGACCGCGCCGACCCTCCGTCCACCTAGGGAGAGACCCGCGGCACCCGCCGCGGCTACTTCCGCTCGAGGGTATGGAGCGGCACCGTCGCGCTACCCGGGCGCACCGGACGGCCGGGCTCGGCAGCAGCGAGCGGGCTCACCTCACGCAGCGATGCCAGACAGCGCGCGGCGAGCTCCTGATACTCCCGCGTGCCGGTCGCCTTCCAGGCGAGCTCCTCGGCCTTGAGCTCGCGCACGATGCGCGCCGGCACTCCGGTGACCAGCGTACGCGGCGGGACGACGAACCCCGCGCGCACGAAGCTCGAGGCACCGACGAAGGCTTCCTCGCCCACGACCACATCGTCCATGACGACCGCATGGATGCCGATGAGCGCCCCGCGCCGCACGACGCAGCCGTGCAGCACCGCGCCGTGCCCCACGTGCGCGCCCTCCTCGAGCAGCACGTCCTTGCCCGGGAAGCTGTGGAGCACGCAGTTGTCCTGCACGTTGGATCCGGTCCCGACCAGGATGCGGCCGAAATCTCCGCGGAGCGAGGCACCGGGCGCCACGTAGCAATCGGGGCCGATGCTCACGTCGCCGATCAGCACCGCGAGGGGGTGCACGAACGCGCGCGCATCCACCACCGGCGTGAATCCCTCGAAGGAATAAGCGGGCATCTTCCCCCGCGCGCGCCGCTAGCCGCGGCCCCTGGCGAGCACCGCGCGCACCTGGGCGCGAAACTCCTCGGACTTGAGCTGCGCCCCGAACACCTGCGCCTCCGCTTCGATGCGCGCGAGCACCTCCGCCGCATCCCCGCGCAGCAGCCGCTTGGTGGCCCGCAGCGCATCCTGTGGTTGCTGTGCGAGACGCTGCGCGAGCGAGCGTGCCTCCTCGAGGAGCTTGTCCGCCTCGACCACGCGGTTGACGAGCCCGAGCCGCTGCGCTTCCGCGGCATCGAGCGGCTGGCCGAGCAGCAGCAGCTCCGCCGCACGCTGCGGGCCGACGAGCCGCGGCAGCAGCAGCGAGCTGCCTGCCTCGGGCACCAGCCCGAGCGCCACGAACGGCATGAGGAGCTGCGTGCCTTGCGCCGCCACCACCAGGTCGCAGTGCAGCAGCATCGTCACGCCGATGCCGATGGTCGGCCCGTGCACCGCTGCAACCAGCGGCTTATCGAAGGTGGCAAGCGTGCGCAGCACGTCCATCGCCGGATGCGCGCTCGTGAACTCGGGGCCGGTGAGGAAGTCGTTCAGGTCGTTGCCAGCGCTGAAGCTCGCTCCGGCCCCCGAGAGCAGCACCGCGCGCACCGCCTGATCGGCGAGCGCCGCATGCAGGTGAGCAGCGAGCGCCTGGTACATCCGCAATGTAATGGCGTTGCGCTTTTCCGGGCGGTCGAGGCGCAGCTCGCACACGCCCTCGGCGCAGGACTTCGAAACCTGCTCACTCATGCGCCGGCGCCCTGGGGCGGAAATCGACCTCGCTGTCGGCCGCGAGCCAGATGAACGCCGCCCAGGCGGCGACGTTCTGATCGAGTTGCTCGCGATCGACCTTGTCGAGCGTGTCGTTGGCGGTGTGGTGGATATCGAAGTACTGCGAGCCGTCCTGCAGCAGCGCGAACGCGGGCACGCCCGCCTCGACCGAGGGACCGACGTCGGTGCCGGCATCGCGCGGAGGCTCGTGCGCGGCCAGCACGCCGATCGGCTCCAGCACGCGCAACACCCTGGCGGCGAAGTCGCTCTTGGCGACCGCCGCGGGCAGTGCCAGCGAGTAGACGCGATCGGTGCCGAAGTCGCTCTCGCCGGCGAGCACGTGGCGCGCGAGCTCGGCCTTGTGGCCGTCGGCATAGGCATGGCCGCCGAAGGCGCCGCCCGGCGCGACCGGCTGCGCCACCTCCTCCGAGCCGAACAGCACCACCCGTACGGTGCGGCGGGGCGCGCGGTGGGGCAGGTCGAGGATGAGCTTGGCGGCCGCGGTGATGATGGCGGTTCCCGTGCCG
>DASPOP010000313.1:0-6642 GCA_035625955.1 Steroidobacteraceae bacterium
ATTCCGGGCCCTCCCCCACCAGCAGCCCGGTTTTCAGCCCCACGAAAGTGACCGTGCAATCGGCACGCACCGCCTCCCCGAGCGGCACGCCCGAGTCGCTGTCGAGGCCCGAGGGCACATCGAGCGCGAACACCGGCCGGCCGCTCAGATTCAGCGCGCGAATCGCCGCGGCGTACTCGGCGCGCACCTCGCCCTTGAGCCCCGTGCCGAGGAGCGCATCCACCACGATCTCGCCCTCATCGAGGAGCGAGGCCGCGAACGGGCGTGCCCGCGCCCCGGTGGCGCGCAAGTCCTCGAAGGCCTGGCGCGCCGCGCCCTTGAGCTGCTCCGGGTCGCTCGCCGCGAGCACGGTCACGGCGAGCCCGGCCGCCTGCGCGAAGCGCGCCAGCACATAGCCATCGCCGCCGTTGTTGCCGCCGCCACAAACGACCGCGATCCGGTGCGCCAGGGGGTAGCGCGAGCGCAGGTGCCGCAGCGCCGCCTCGCCGGCGCGCTTCATCAGGGTATAGGCGGGGATTCCCAGCGACTCGATCGCGTGAGCGTCGAGGGCGCGCACCTGCGCGCTGGAATACAAGGCGATCGGCAGCGCCATGGGCTCATTATACTGACGGGGGTGATCGTGCCATGACCGGGCCCGCTGCCATCGACCTCGACGCGGCCAAACGCGCCCTTCAGGCCCAGGCGCGCGCCCTCGGCTTCGACGCCCTCGGCGTGACCGCCATCGACATCCCGGAGGACGAGCGGCACCTCCTCAGGTGGCTCGACGAGGGCTTCCAGGGCGAGATGGGCTACATGCAGCGCCATGCCCGGCTCCGCGGGAGCCCGCAGGAGCTGCTCCCCGGCACGGTGCGGATCGTGAGCGTGCGCATGGATTACTGGCCGGGCGAGGCGCGCGCCGCCCAGGAGGTGCTCGCGGACCCTGCCCTCGGCTACATCTCGCGCTACGCGCTCGGCCGCGACTACCACAAGGTGCTGCGCCGCGCCCTGGCACGGCTCGCCGCGGATCTCGCCGGGCGGATCGGCGGCTTCGGCTACCGCGTGTGCGTCGACAGCGCGCCGGTGCTGGAAAAGGCCCACGCCCGCAACGCCGGCCTCGGCTGGATCGGCAAGCACACCAACCTGATCGCGCGCGATGCCGGCTCGTGGTTCTTCCTCGGCGAGATCCTCACGGATCTGCCGCTGCCGGTGGACGAGCGCGCCAGCGCCCACTGCGGCACCTGCCGGGCCTGCATCCCCGCCTGCCCCACCGAGGCGATCATCGCGCCGTTCCGGCTGGATGCCCGGCGCTGCATCTCCTATCTCACCATCGAGCACCACAGCGCGATTCCGGAGAAGCTGCGCCCGGCGCTCGGCAACCGCATCTACGGCTGCGACGACTGTCAGCTGGTGTGCCCCTGGAACAAGTTCGCCCGCGCCGCGGCGCATCCGGATTTCAAGGTGCGCCAGGCGCTCGATGCGCCGGCGCTCCCGGAGCTCTTTCTCTGGACCGCGGGGGAGTTCGAGCAGCGCATGCGGGGATCTGCGATCCACCGCTTGGGCTACGAACGCTGGTCGCGCAACATCGCGGTGGCCTTGGGGAACGCGCCGACTTCGGCCGCCGTCGTGAGCGCGCTCGAGGCGCGGCGCGAAGACGCCTCGCCGCTGGTGCGCGAGCACGTGGCCTGGGCGCTGAAGCGCCACCGCCCGGCGGCGCCGTCACGGGCTCCCTCCTAGGGGCGCGTCGCCTGCACGTTGTCGATGAGTCGCGCTCTCCCCAGACGCGCGGCCGCGAGCACCACCAGCGCGCGCGTCTCGGGGCCCGGGGTCGTCAGATCGTCGGCGCGGCGCACCGAGAAGTAGTCGGGCCGGAGCCCCGCGCCTTCCAGCGCCTGGAAGCCGGAGCGCTCGATGCTGGCAAACTGCGCGTCCCCGGCACGCAGCCGGGCCGCCGCCGCCTCGAGCGTCGCATAGATGACCGGGGCCACCTTGCGCTCGGCGGGCGTCAGGTACTGGTTGCGCGAGGAGAGCGCGAGCCCGTCGGTATCGCGCATGGTCGGCGCGCCGACGATCTCGACCCGCATACAGAGCTCCACCACCATGCGGCGGATGACGGTGAGCTGCTGATAGTCCTTCTCGCCGAACACCGCGACGTCGGGCTCGACGATGTGAAAGAGCTTCGCCACTACGGTGCTGACGCCCTCCATGTGGCCGGGGCGGAACTCGCCCTCGAGGATGCGCGACAGACCCGGCACCTCGACGCGCGCGGCGCGCTCCGAGCCGTGGGGATAGATCTCCGCCACGTCGGGCATGAACATCAGGCTGCAGCCGGCGTCCGCGAGCATGCGCTCGTCCTCGCGCGGCGTGCGCGGGTAATGGGCGAAGTCCTCGTTCGGGCCGAACTGCATCGGATTGACGAAGATGCTGGCGACGAAACGCTCGCCGTGGCGGCGCGCCGCCTCGATGAGGCTCACGTGCCCTAAGTGCAGATTCCCCATGGTCGGCACGAACACCACACGCTCCCCAGCGCGGCGCCAGGCATGCACCCGCTCGCGGACCGCGCTGATGGTGGTGACGATCTCCATGAGTCGCGGGTTTTTGAGCGGCAGCGGCCCGAGCGCCGCTTCAGAAGCAGTGCTCGGGCGCCGGGTATTCGCGCTGCTTCACGGCGCGCACATAGCGCTTGAGCGCTTCGAGGTTGTCGCCGGCGCCTTCCATGAAGTTGCGCACGAAGCGCGGCTTGCGCCCCGTGGTGATGTCGAGCATGTCGTAGGTGACGAGGATCTGCCCGTCGGTGTCGGGGCCGGCACCGATGCCGATCACCGGCACGTGCAGCTCCGCTGCGATGGTCTTGCCGAGGGCGGCGGGGATGCACTCGAGCAGCACGATGTCGGCACCGGCGGACTCCAGGCGCCGCGCCTCCTCGAGCAGGCGCGCCGCGGTCTCGCGCTCGCGTCCCTGGACGCGAAAGCCGCCGGTCTTGTGCACGGACTGCGGCTTCAGGCCCACGTGCGCGCACACGGCGATGTCGTGGCTCGCGAGAAACTCGACGATATCGGTCTGCTTGCCGCCGCTCTCGAGCTTCACCATCTGCGCCCCGCCCTCCTGCATCAGGCGCACCGAGTTCGTGAGCGCCACCTCGCGCGAGGGATAGCTCATGAAGGGCAGATCGCCGATGAGGAACGGCCGGTGCAGTCCGCGCGCCACGCAGGCGCAGTGGTACACCATCTGGTCCATGGTGACGGGCACAGTGGTCGAGTGTCCCTGGATCACCATGCCGAGCGAGTCGCCCACCAGCACCACGTCGACATCCGCAGCATCCAGCAGCACGGCGAAGCTGGCGTCGTAACAGGTGAGGCTGGCGATCTTCTCGCCGTCGGTCTTCATGCGCGCGAGCGTCGAGAGCGTGACCGGCGGCCGGCTAGCGTCGCGTTGCAGGTGGGTATACATAGGTGCGGCGAGTGTAACGGCAGGCTGAGCAGCGGGCAAAAGGGCCGAAGGCCGCGGGGCGTCCGCACCGCCCTTTTGCCCCATGCGCTCACCCATGCACGGAGTGCTCGGCTGCTGAGGCGAGAGTCGCAGTGAGCTTCGCGCCCCGGTCGACGGAGTAATGTCTGCCGAAATTGCCGCTCGTGCCTGACAGCGGGCGCAGCCGGCGAAAGTCGCGCCTTTCGCCGGCGGCAACGAAGCTGATGTCCGCCGGAATCGCCGCAGGCGATTCCGGCCAATCAAATCAGATCGCGCGGCTGCGCAACGGATTGTAGTAAAGCCGCCCGCGGCTCATGCGTTTGACGGCCGCCAGCAGCTCGTCGTAGTCGCGCTGGTTGCTGATCGGGTCGATGGAGGCGGCGTTGACGATGAGCAGCGGCGCCGCGTCGAACTCGTGGAAAAAGCGCGCATAGGCTTCGTTCAACCGCTCGAGATAGCCGCGGTCGATGTACTGCTCGTAGGCAACGCCGCGCCGGGAGATGCGCTCGAGCAGCACGTCGACGGGGGCCTGCAGATACACCACGAGGTCGGGCTTCGGCACCTGGATGTCGAGCCGCGCATACAGCTGCTCGTAGAGCGCGTACTCGGCGTCGTCGAGCGTCACGCGGGCGAACAACCGGTCCTTCTCCAGGAGGTAGTCCGCCACCCGCACCGGAACGAACAGATCCGCCTGCTTCAGCGCCGCCAGCTGCTGCGCCCGCTGCAGGAGGAAGTACAGCTGAGCGGGCAGCGCCCCGGCGCGTGGATTCTTATAGAAGCGCTCGAGAAACGGGTTCTGGGCCGCCTCTTCCAGTACTGCCTGGGCCGACAGGCTCGTCGCCAGGCGGCGGGCAAGGCTCGTCTTGCCGACGCCGATCGGGCCTTCGACCGCTATGAAGCGATGAGTCGTCTCGTTCGCCATGTGCTTAAGGAGCGCGCTCCTACAGGCGCCAAAGGCCTTCGGCCGTAACGTTCGCCCGCAGCCCGGCGACGCGCCCGAGCCCGGGCAGGTCGAGATCCGGGGCAATGTCCGCGAGAGGATACAGAACGAAGTTGCGCTCCGGTATCCCGGGGTGCGGCAGCACGAGCTCAGGTCCCGTGTGGCGCTCACGTGCGTAGGAAAGGAGATCCAGGTCGATCACGCGCGAACCCCAGCGCTCGTGCGCCGCCGGGCGGCCGAGCGCCGCCTCGAGGGCGCGCAGCTCGGCGAACAGCGCCGGCGCTTCGAGCTGGGTGAGGAGGCCCGCGGCCGCGTTGACGAAGTCGTGCTCGGCGATCGGCCCCATGGGCCGCGAGCCATAGAGGGG
This sequence comes from Steroidobacteraceae bacterium, assembly GCA_035625955.1. GTDB lineage: Bacteria > Pseudomonadota > Gammaproteobacteria > Steroidobacterales > Steroidobacteraceae > 13-2-20CM-66-19. The sequence continues at coordinate 4,752 of DASPOP010000313.1, forward strand.
CGATGTCAATTCGACGCGTGTGAGGGGAAGCTTCGCCAGGCGGCTCAAGGCGCGCAGCACCTGGGCTCGCGGGTCGTCCAGGTTGCTGCCCACTCCGACATACGCCGGCCGCCAGAGCGCCATGAGGGCGGCCGATTCTTAAGGCCGCGCGGCGGCCCTGGCCCTGGGCCGGCGGCGCCGCCGGCGCCCGCCGCGATGCGCCGCAGACGCCCCGCGCCCGGCATCCCCGCCGAGCGCGTCCACCATGCGCTCACGCTCCTCGGCAGGAACCTCCTGCAGCTTCGTCCACCACGTGGCCATCTCGGCCGAGGCCAGTCCGAATTCGGCGCGCAGCAACAGCAGGTCGTAGCCGGCGCGGAAGCGCGGATGCTCGAGCACGCGCAGCGCACGGCGGCCGCGCGGGTGCTCGAGCCGCGGCTGCAGCGCGAACATCTCACGCACACCGAGCGCGAAGCGCTTCGGGATCGCGATGTGCGTCTGCGCCTCACGGACCGCCTGATCGCAGGCATCGAGAATCGTCCCGAGCTCGTGCCAGCGCTCCGGGGGCGTCGCCTCGATGTGGGCTGCGATCGGCCCATATAAAAGGAGAGCGAACAGGAAGGTCGGCGTGACGGGCTTGTCCTCGAGGACCCGACCATCGGTGTTCGCGAGGCCCTTCAGCAGCAGCCGCTCGACCAGGCTTCCCGGGTGGCTGACGAAATAGGAGTCGACGCTCGGCATGAGCGCGGCGAGCAGCCCTCGGCGCCGCAACACCTCGAAGCTGCGCGCCCCGTGTCCGGTGAGGAAGAGCTTCAGCGTCTCGTCGAACAGGCGCGCCGGGGGCACGGCCGACAGCTGCTCGCGCAGCATCGCGATCGGCCGGGCGGTGTCCGGGTCGATCATGAAGCCGAGCTTGGCCTCGAAACGCGCGGCGCGCAGCATGCGCACCGGGTCCTCGCGGTAACGGGTCTCGGGATCGCCGATAAGCCGCAGCCGCCGCGCGGCGATATCCTCGACGCCGCCGACGTAGTCCCAAATCGAGAAATCAGCGATGTTGTAATAGAGCGCGTTGGCGGTGAAGTCGCGCCGCCACACGTCCTCGTCGATGGTGCCGTAGACGTTGTCGCGCAGGATCCGTCCGCTCGCATCGAAGGCCCGCGCGGTGCTGTCGTCCTCGGGCTCGAGCTCCGGCGCCTCGCCGTCCTCCGGATCGGCCTCGGGCAACGGCTCCTCGCCCTGCGCGGGTGCGCCGGTGGCGCGGAAGGTCGCCACCTCGATGGTCTCGCGGCCGAAAAACACGTGCGCCAGGCGAAACCTGCGGCCGACCAGACGGCAGTTGCGGAACAGTTTCTTCACTTCCTCCGGCAGCGCGTCGGTCGCTACGTCGAAGTCCTTCGGGTCGAGTCCGAGCAGCAGGTCGCGCACGCAGCCGCCGACCAGGAACGCCATGAACCCCCCCTCGCGCAGCCGGTACAGCACTCGCAGCGCGTTCGGGGAGATATGGGAGCGGGAAATCGAGTGCTCGGATCGCGGGATGATCCGTGGGGTGGCTCGGGGCGTCGCGAGGGACGCGTCGGGGGGGTTCAATTCCTTTGGTTTCCTTGGGTTTTTCGCTTGAGCAATCGGGGCCGCTCTCTATAATACCGCGCTCCCGATCAAGCCCCGGGAACCGCGCTCCCTTCGTCTAGAGGCCCAGGACATAGCCCTCTCAAGGCTAGTACACCGGTTCGAATCCGGTAGGGAGCGCCATCTAATCAATAGCTTACGATCACTCAGGGCTCGGCGTACGGATTCTGTACGGAAATACTGGCCAAGCTTTCCGTACGAACTACCTTGGATGGGGATAGGCGAGGCTAGACTCTCTTCTGGAGAGCCGAACGCAGGGCGGGAATCGGCCGCGCGCTGCTTGGGG
>DASPOP010000314.1:0-12290 GCA_035625955.1 Steroidobacteraceae bacterium
CGCGGCCGCACTCACCCGCGCCGGGCGCCTGACGCGCGCGCAGCTGCAGAAGCTCGCGGCCGCCGGCGCCGAGGCTCGCCGCACCCACATCGCGGCCCGCTCGCGCGAGGGCCTGAAGCTCATCCCGATCGAGGAGGTGCAGTACTTCCTCGCCGACCAGAAATACACCACAGTCGCCCATCTGCACGGCGAGGACCTGATCGAGGACTCGCTGCGGCTCCTCGAGGGCGAGTTCGGCGCGGCTTTCGTGCGCATCCACCGCAACGCGCTGGTCGCAGTCAAGCACCTCGAGCGTATCGAGCGCGGTGCCGACGGTCAGTACTTCGTGCGCCTGCGCGGCTGCGCCGCGCCGCTCGCGGTCAGCCGCCGCATGGCGGGCGAGCTCAGGGAGCGGTTCAGGATCTGAAGACGCCGGGCGGCGCCGGCGCCCGTTTTCGGGGGGAACATCATGAAGCGACATCCGCCTCAGGCACTCACGCGGCGCTCCTTCGTCGGAGTCCTCGCGACACTACCCGCACTCTGGTCCAGGGCCCTGGCGGACGACTCCCGGCCGCCCTCGCAGCTCTATTACCGCGAGCCGCTGCCGCCCGGCACCGCCGCCGAGGTACTCGACGTCATGGGCTTCGAGCCATTGGCACGCCGGGCGTTGCCGCCGGCGCATTTCGGCTACCTCGCCACCGGGATGGACGACGACCGCACGGTGGCGCGCAATCACGAGGCCTTCGGGCACTACGAGATCCGCTCGCAGCGCTTCACCGACCTGGATCACTTCGACACCTCGTGCAGCGTGTTCGGCGTGCGCTGGCCGAGTCCGATCTACCTGTCGGCGGTCGGGAGCATGGGCGCCTTCCACCCCGAGGCCGAGGTCGCAGTGGCGCGTGCCGCCCACACGCGCTCGACGCAGCTCATGATCTCGACCGGCGCATCGACCGCCCCCGAGCAGATCGCCGCCGCGCGTGGCGCGCCGCTGTGGCAACAGCTCTACCCGACCGACGACTGGGAGGTGGCGCGGCGTATCGTGAAGCGCGCCGAGGCCGCCGGGAGCACGGCGATCGCCCTCACCGTGGACGGCGCCGCCGAGCCGCGCTTCAACGAGACCCTGCGCAACGCCATGCTCGCCGACAGCCGCGAGTGCACCACCTGTCACCTCAACAACCGGCACGACATGTGGCTCAAGGCGCCGATGTTCGCCGGCCTCGACGTCTCGCGGGTGACGCGGCTGCGGCCGGCGAGCGTGACGCCCGCATACCTAGACCGACTGCGGCAGCTGGTGCGCGGCCGCCTCGTCATCAAGGGCGTCGTCACCGGCGAGGACGCGGCACTTGCGCTCGAGCATGGGGCCGATGCCGTGGTGGTCTCGAACCACGGCGGGCGCAACGAAGAGACGCTGCGCGCGACGATCGACTGCCTGCCGGAGGTGGTCGCGGCGGTGGGCGGGCGCATTCCGGTCTTCCTCGACGGGGGCATCCGCCGCGGGACCGATATCTTCAAGGCATTGGCGCTCGGGGCAACGGCCGTCGGCCTCGGGCGGCCGCAGGCCTGGGGCGTGGCGGCCTTCGGTCAGCCGGGGGTCGAGGCGGTGATCGACATTCTGAACCGCGAGCTCGTGGCGATCATGCGCCAGGCCGGGACGGCAACGGTCCCGAGTATCAACGCGGCGCGGGTGATCCGCGCGGTGAGATGAGGAGCGAGGACCGGCGCGGCGGCCTTGCGGCCACCGCGCCGGGGATTCGACGCCTACTTGAGCCTGTAGTTCAGCTCGAGGCCGATCGTGCGCGGCGGCGCGACCGTGGCGCGCTGGAAGGTCGGGATGCCGACGTTGATCTGGTAGGCGTTGCTGATCTGCGCCAGCTTGTCGCCGAGGTTGTTGACGAACATCATCACTGACCACTTGTCGCCCTCGACGCCGGCACGCAGGTTCGCCAGCTGGTAGGAGGGGATCGTATAGAGGGCGAAGGTCACCTCCTGGCGCGACGTGACGTAGGTCTCCTCGAGGCGCGAGACGAACGTCATGCCGTTCGAGAGGGGCGTGCGATAGGACAGGGAGGCGTTCGAGGTCATCGTCGGCACGTCCTGCACCTCGAGGCCGTTGGCCGCGACAACGCCCGGGAGCACCGTGGTCGGATCGAAATACGCGTGCGTGTAGGCGGCATTCGCCGCGAACACCAGCCCCGGCGCCAGCACCGTGTCGAGCTCGACCTCGGCGCCCTTGATGGCCGCGGTACCCGTGTTGGTCGTGAAGTTGAACCCGCAGGAGATCGGCACGAACTGCTGCGCGTTGTCCCACTTCGAGTAGTAAATCGCGCCGTTCAGCACCACCTTATTGTCGCTGGTGCGCCACTTCTCCCCGAGCTCGTAGGTCCAGACGGTGTCCGGATTGAAGGTGTTGGGCGCCGGCACGAACTGGTTGGTGCCGTAGATCGCCTGCAGATCCGCCTCGCACGCGGGACCTAAGCCCACTGCGCCCACCGGCACCGGCTGGTTCGCCCCGCCCGGCCGGAAGCCCTTGGAGGCGGTGGCATAGAGCAGCAGGTCCTTGCTCGGCTCATAGGCGAGATTGACCTTGGGATTGATTCCCTGGTCCCTGGCATTGTTAGTGAGGGTCGAGACGGTGTCGCTGCCCGTGGAGCTCAGGTATCCCCACACGCTGGTCGTCACTTCGTTGGAGTACGAGTAGTGACGCAGCCCCGCGGTCACGGTCCACTGCGGCGTGAAGCGGTAGGAGACCTCGCCGAACTCCGAGTTCTGGATGATCTTCGTGGGCTGGTACTGCACGAAGGCGTTGCCGGTACCGAAGATCGGCGCGGCTCCCGGCTGCAGCACGAACAGATCCCAGTCGGATTCGAAGTCCTGATAGAAGTACCCCAGCAGCCATTTGAAGTCGGTGTCGCCGGAGGAGGCCAGGCGGATTTCCTCGGTCGTCTGCCACGACTTGTCGTCCTCGAGCGGCGTCGGGCTCGTCGGGCCGGGCGCGCAGGCTTCCGGGTTGGCATAGATCGGCAGCGGAATGGGACAGCCCTCCAGCGGGCCGCCGACGCCGGCGAGGGTCGTGAGCACCCACTGCAGCTCCTCGGTGCCGTCCTGGCGCACCAGGGTGTCGCGGTTCCAGTACGAGGTCACCGAGGTGAGATCCGCCCAGGGGAAGTGGTACTGGACGGTGAGGCTGCCGATGTCGACGCGGTCCGTGAACGGCTCGGGCAGGTTGAACGCCTGGTAGTTCGTGTAGGTCCCCGGATTGGTGTCGATCTGGCTCAGGCCCCCCATGTAGATGTTCTGATAGAAGAACGAGCCGGTGATCGACAGATTGTCGGTGGGCTTCACCAGCAGCGTGGCGCGCGCCCCGGTCAGCTTCTCGTCGTTCACGCCCTTGAAGTCCTGGCCGACGGGAGCGGCGGCGACGTTGCCGCGGTTGGCGCAGAAGCCGCTCGCATCGCAGCCGGTCTCGAGCGGGAAGTTGGGCGCCGCGATCACGATGCGGTCGATCCAGCCGCTGTCGTACTCGTAGGTGCCGACGATGCGCAGCGCCGCCATCCCGCCGCCGAACGGCAGGTTGATCATGCCGCTCTCGCCGTTGTTGAAGCCGCTGCCGCTGCCGCCGTCGTAGGCCGACGCAAACAGCTTCCCGGAGATGTTGAAGGCGTTGGGATCGGGCTGGTTGGTGATCACCTTGATGGTGCCGCCCATCGAGCCCGATCCGTACAGCGTACCCTGCGGGCCGCGCAGCACCTCGACGCGATTCAGGTCGTAGAGGTTGGGATCGACCACGACCTTGCCGATCTGCGCCGCGGCCGGCGCCGACAGCGGCGTGTCGTCGAGATAGAACCCGACGGTCGCGGAGTTGCCGCCCGAGGAGGTCATGCCGCGCATCTCGAACTCGGTCTGGCCGGGGCCGCTCGATTTCATCGAGATGCCGGGCACCGTCTGGGCGAACGCGGTGAAGTCGCTGAAGCCGCGGTCCTCGAGCTCCTTGCCGGTCACCGCCGTGATCGAGATCGGCGTGTCCTGCACGGTGGAGGCGCGCTTGGTCGCCGTGACCACGACTTCCTGCAGCGCCGAGACGTTCTCGGCCCCCGCCTGCGCCTGTTGCGCGAGTACATCAGCGCTGAAACTCAAGCCGAGCGCAGCGGCCGATGCGAACAGAAGGCATCCGCTACGATTCATGGTTATTCTCCCCTGGACACGCCCGTCCAATCGAATGGTCGTCAATGCTACATGATGCCTGCGACGTCCGACACCTCATGTGGCGCGCACGATACAAATGACGCAAACATTCAAACAATACGTCGGCGGCCCCGTGTTGGGCGGGTGTTGTCTGCGTGCAGGGAAGGCCCCGGGAGGGGGGTGATGGCCCCCTGGAGGATCCCTAGAGGATGTAGCGGCTCAGGTCCTCGTCCTTGACGAGCGCACTCAGGTGATCGTCGACGTACTTCGCGTCGATGGTCACGCTGCCGGCGCCGTTCGCACCCGCGCCCGCCTGGTCCTGCTGTGCCGCGGCCTCGTAGGAGACGCTCTCGAGGAGGCGCTCCATCACGGTGTGCAGCCGTCGCGCGCCGATGTTCTCGGTGCGCTCGTTGACCTCGAAGGCGATCTCGGCGATGCGGCGCACGCCGTCGCCGGCGAACTCGACCGCGACGCCCTCGGTGGCCATCAGCGCCTTGTACTGCGCGGTGAGCGAGGCATCGGGCTCGGTGAGGATGCGCACGAAGTCGCCCACTTTCAGCGAGTCGAGCTCGACCCGGATCGGCAGCCGCCCCTGGAGCTCTGGGATCAGGTCGGACGGCTTCGACAGGCTGAAGGCACCCGAGGCGATGAACAGCACGTGATCGGTCTTCACCGGGCCGTACTTGGTCGCGACGGTGGAGCCCTCGACGAGCGGCAGCAGGTCGCGCTGCACGCCCTCGCGTGAGACGTCGGCGCCGATCGTCTCCTGGCGGCGCGTCACCTTGTCGATCTCGTCGATGAACACGATGCCGTTCTGCTCGGCGTTGGCGAGCGCCTGGATCTTGAGCTCGTCCTCGTTGATGAGCTTGCCGGCCTCCTCGTCGGTGAGCAGCTTCAGGGCCTCGCGCACCTTGACCTTGCGGGTGCGGGTGCGGTTGCCGCCGAGGTTCTGGAACATCGACTGCAGCTGCTGCTGCATCTCCTCCATGCCGGGCGGCGCCATGATCTCGACGCCCACCGGCACGGCGCGCAGCTCGATCTCGATCTCGCGGTCGTCGAGCTCGTGCTCGCGCAGCATCTTGCGGAATTTCTGCCGCGTCTCGGAGTCGCGCGCGTGGCTCGGCTCGTCGGTGGAGAAGCCCATCATGCGCGGCTTCGGCAGCAGTGCGTCGAGCACGCGCTCCTCGGCCGCATCGAGGGCACGCTCGCGCACCTTGGCCATCTCCTGCTCGCGGGTGATCTTCACCGCGACGTCCGCCAGCTCCTTGACGATCGAGTCGACGTCGCGGCCGACGTAACCGACCTCGGTGAACTTGGTCGCCTCGACCTTGACGAACGGCGCGTTGGCGAGCTTGGCGAGGCGCCGCGCGATCTCGGTCTTGCCGACCCCGGTCGGGCCGATCATGAGGATGTTCTTGGGCGTGATCTCCTGGCGCAGCGGCTCCTTGACCTGCATGCGGCGCCAGCGGTTACGCAGCGCGATGGCCACGGCACGCTTGGCGGCGTCCTGGCCGACGATGTGCTTGTCGAGCTCCTGGACGATCTGCCGGGGCGTGAGTGCGGACGACATGATTACTTCGACCCCGCGCCGCTGGGGCCGCTCAGCTCCTCGATGCTGAGACTGCGGTTGGTGTAGATGCAGATGTCGGCGGCGATATCGAGCGAGCGCTCGACGATCGCGCGCGCGTTGAGGGATGAGCCCTCGAGCAGCGCGCGTGCGGCGGCGAGCGCGTACTGGCCGCCCGAGCCGATCGCGGCGACGTCGTGATCGGGCTCGATCACATCGCCGTTCCCCGAGATGATGAAGAGCTTGTCGGGGTCGCCCACCAGCAGCAACGCCTCGAGCCGCCGCAGATAGCGGTCCGAGCGCCAGTCCTTGGCGAGCTCGATGGCGGCGCGCGTCAGGTTGCCGTACTTCTCGAGCTTGCCCTCGAAGCGCTCGAAGAGCGTAAAGGCATCCGCGGTGCCGCCGGCGAATCCGGCCAGCACCTTGTCGCCGAACAGCCGCCGCACCTTGCGGGCGTTGCCCTTCATGACGGTGTTGCCGAGGGTCACCTGGCCGTCGCCCCCCAGGGCGATGGCGCCGTTGCGGCGGACGCCGAGGATGGTCGTGCCGTGGGGATTGAAGACTGCCGGGTCGCTCATAGGATCCTGAGGAGTGGTGGGGTCCCTGGGGCGGCGGATGTCAGCTCAGCTCAAGCCTTACGGCGCGCCCGCGGGTGTGCAGCGTCGTAGATGCGGGCCAGGTGCTGGAAATCAAGGTGCGTGTAGATCTGCGTGGTCGAGATGTCGGCATGCCCCAGGAGCTCCTGCACACCACGCAGCTCCCCGCCGGATTCGAGCAGGTGCGAGGCGAAGGAATGACGGAACAGATGCGGGTGCACATGGACGCCCAGGCCCTGGCGCCTGGCCCAGTAGTTGACGCGCGACTGGATGGCGCGGGGCCCGAGGCGCTTACCCGTCCGTCCGACGAACAGCGCCGGCGCGCCCCCCGATGCGAGCGTCGCGCGCTCCTTCAGCCAGGCGCGCAGCGCCGCGAGCGCCAGCCTTCCGACCGGCACGATGCGTGACTTCCTGCCCTTGCCGAGTACCCGCACGGTGCGGTCCTTCAGATCGATGTCGCCCACGTCGAGGCTGACGAGCTCCGCGAGCCGCAGGCCCGAGGAGTAGAGCAGCTCCATCAGCGCGCGATCGCGCGCCGTGAGCGCTCCGCCGGCCGGGATCTCGAGCAGACGCGCCATCTGGTCGGCATCGAGCGTGTGCGGCAGGCGCCGCGCAGCCTTCGGCGCGCGCACCTCGAGCGCGGGATTCGTGAGCACGCGCGCGCCGCGCCGGGCGCGCTTGCCCCTCATGGCCTCGGCTGACCGCTCGCGCAGCAGGAACTCGTAGAAGCTGCGCACCGCCGACAGCCGCCGCTGGATGCTGCGGGGACTCAAGCCGCCGGCGTGCGAGTGGGCGGCGAAGGTGCGCACGTGCTGGCTGTCGAGGTCGCCCCAATCGGCGAGTCCCATCCGTTCGCAAAACTTCACCAGCGCGCTGAGATCACGCGCGTAGCTCACGTCGGTGTGCGCCGAAAGCCGCCGCTCGGAGGACAGGTAGCGGCGGAAGCGGGTGAGCCACTCGAGCGCCGCCGGACTCATGGCGCGGGCTGTGCCGGGAGCTCCGCGCCCCTCAGGCGGCCTCGGTCGCCGTCAGCGCATCGGCGATCAGGTCCGCCATGCGGGCGAGGAACTCGGTGCTCATGCCCGGGTGAAAGCGGTCGCGGTCGACGCTGCCGAGCGCCAGCAGGCCGATCGAGCCCTTGTTGCCGAGCGGCACCAGCGCCACCGAGCCCATCTCCGGGCCCTCGGGGCCGAACAGGAACTCGCGCTGCGAGTCGCGCGCCTGGCCGCAGCGCGGCTTGCCGCTCGCGAACAGGCTCTCGAAGGACTTCAGGTTCGGGTCGTCCGGCGCCACGATGCGCACGAAGTGCTGCTCCGGGAGGCCCGAGTGCTCGCCGATCAGCACCAGCGCCGAATGGAACGCGTCGAAGTCCTCACGCAATCCCGCCTCGATGCGCGCAATCGCCTCGGTGCGCGGCACGGCGCGCAGCAGCCGCCGCGTGAAGCGGTGCAGGCGGTCGGCAATCGCGTCGTTGGCACGCGCGGTGCGCAGCAGCTCGGCGAGCTTGCCCTCCACCCCGGCGAGCTTCTCGCGCAGCACTTCGATCTGGCGCTCGACCAGCGAGATGGCGGCGCCGCCGCGCGCGTGCGGGAGCTTGAGCCGCGCCAGCACCCCCTGATGGCGCTCGAAGAAATCGGGATTGCGCTGCAGGTAGCCGGCGATCGCCTCCTCCTCCGACTCGACTGCAGTGAGACCCCGGGCTTCTCTTGTTGTCATGATTTCGGACCTCGACTGTCTAGACCTCGACCTGACCTTCGAACGAGACTGCGGCCGGACCGCTCAGCCAGATGTGCTCTCCCCGGCCCGCCCAGTTTACGCGCAACTCGCCGCCGCGCACCTCGACCCGAACCTCGGCGTCGACGAGCCCGCGGCGGCGCGCCACCGCGGCTGCGGCGCATGCGCCCGTGCCGCAGGCGAGCGTCTCGCCGGCGCCGCGCTCGTAGACGCGGAGCTTGAGGTGCGTGCGGTCGACGATCTCGAGAAATCCGGCGTTCACGCGCCGCGGGAAGCGCGGGTGCCGCTCGATCGCCGGTCCCAGGGTGCCCACCGGCGCCGCCTCGACCGAGTGGACCACGAGCACCGCGTGCGGGTTGCCGAGCGAGACCGCGCCGATCTCGAGCACGCGGCCTTCAACCTCGAGCGGATACGGGTCGGCCTCCGCCGGCACGTCGAAGGGGAGCGAGCGTGGGTCGAAGTTGGGAACGCCCATGTCGACGGAAACGTTGGCCGCGCCGTTCACCCGCGCCTCGACCACTCCGGCGGGGCTGCCGAGCGTCACGCGACCTTCGCTGGTGACGCCGCGGCGGTACAGGAGCGCGGCGATGCAGCGCGCACCGTTGCCACACTGCTCGACCTCGTCGCCGTCGGCGTTGAAGACGCGGTAGAAGACCGCGGTGCCCGTGCGCCGCGGAGCCTCGAGCACCAGCGCCTGATCGAAGCCGATGCCGGTGCGGCGGTCGGCGAGCCCTCGCAGGCTTGCGGGCTCGAGCAGGGAGTCGGGAGGCGCATCGAAGACGACGAAGTCGTTGCCGACCCCGTGCATCTTCGTAAAGGCGATGCGCATGCGGTGCTGAGGATAGCGCAAAACTACCTGAGCGCTGCACGATCCCGGTAGAGGCAGCGGTCCATCACCGTGAAGATCCCCGCGGCCCGGGCACGCGCGGCTGCCGCCTCGTCGATCACGCCGTCCTGCAGCCACAGCGCCGGAAACCCGAGGCGAATGCAGTCGGCGACGATGCCGGCGACGTGTACGGAGCGGCGGAAAACATCGACGATGTCGACGCGCTCGGCCGGGCCCAGCACCTCGGGCAGCCGCTCGAGCGCGGGCACCGCCGGCGCGCCGAGCACGCTCTCGGCGAAGGGATTCACCGGGATGATGCGATAGCCGAAGCCCTGCAGGGCGCGCGCCACGCCGTGGCTCGGACGCGTCGGATCGGGTGAGAGGCCGACGACGGCGATGGTGCGCGCGGCGCGCAGGAGCTGTGCGATCTCATCCGCGGAAGGGTTGGCGAACAGCTGCGTCTCCTTGGCCCCCCAGGGCCGGCCCGTCTAGTCTATCCACCACCATGCACGAGCATAGCGTACGCATCGAGCCGCACGGCCGGACACTCAAGGTGACCTCCGGCGAGCCGGTGCTGCAGGCGGCACTCGCCGCCGGCCTCAATCTCCCGCACAGCTGCAAGTCCGGCCACTGCAGCTCCTGCCGTGCGCGGCTCGTCGCCGGGGAGATTCACTATCCGAACGGCCGCCCGCCGGGGATCACGGCGGAGGAAGCCGCGAGCGGCCAGGTGCTGCTTTGCCAGGCGCGGCCGCGCTCGGATCTCGTGGTCGAGGCGCGCCTCATCGCGAACGTGGCGGATGTCGTTATCAAGACGCTGCCGTGCCGGATCGCGCGCCTGACGCCCCTCGCCCCCGACGTGCTGCAGGTGATGCTGCAGCTGCCGGCCGTGGAGCGGCTGCCCTTTCACCCGGGCCAGTACCTCGACGTGCTGCTCGAGGACGGCAAGCGGCGCAGCTTCTCGATCGCCTGCCCGCCCCACGATGCCGGGCTGCTCGAGCTGCACGTGCGGCGCGTCCAGGGCGGCGGCTTCACACAGCGCCTGTTCGGCGCTGCCGACTCTGCTCTGGGGCCCGGGTCACTGCTGCGCATCGAAGGCCCGATGGGCCAATTCAGCTACCGTCCCGGGACGTCGCCGATCGTGATGGTCGCGGGCGGCACCGGCTTTGCGCCGTTGAAGTCGATGCTGCGCCACGTGCTCGAGACCGGCGTCCGGCGGGACATCCATTTCTACTGGGGCGCGCGCCATGCCGGGGACGTCTACGAGGAGCAGCGGGTGCTCGGCTGGACCCGCAGCCACAGCCAGCTCAAGTTCACCGCGGTGCTCTCGGAGGCGACGCTCGCCGAAGCCGCGCACCACCGCACCGGCTGGGTGCACGATGCCGTGCTCGCGGACCATCCGGACCTGAGCGCCTTCGAGGTCTACACGGCGGGACCGCCGGCGATGATCGAGGCGATGCGCGTGAGCTTCCCGCGCCACGGCCTGCCCGCACAGCGCCTGTACTTCGATTCCTTCGACTACGCCCCCGACTCGCTGCCGCGCCGTCAGGACGGCGCGCGCCTGAATCCCATCACGGTCAGGTAGAGCCCAATGGCGCCAGAGAGTGCTCCGTAGAGCGGGTAGAGCTGCGCGTAATGCAGCCGCTCGAGGTAAAACTCGGCGGCGGACGCCGGCGGCAGCACCCAGAACATCACGCCCTTGAGAAGTGTCAGCCAGCCGATCACGGTGATGACCACCGGCAGCGCACCCCCCGACCAGATGTTGTGAGCCAGGACCATCGCCAGGCCCGCCGCGACCACCACCGTGCCGAGCAGCAGCATGAGCGGCGGCTCGCGCACCAGCGCCGTGACCGCGGCGACCCAGGCATCGCGCTGCAGAAGCATGACCAGCGCGCCGAGCAGGCAGTAGAGTCCGATCAGGCGCGCGAGAAACCGGGTCTTGTCCAGCATGGCCTCAGCTCCGCTCAATCCGCGTCGATTGTAGTGCGCCGATGATGCGGCGCGGTTGCGGACTTGTACGTACCGCAGTTCGCCCCTGCTATCCTTGGCGCCTCCAATGAGCGCCACAGCGCCAGCGACCCACGCGGCGATCATCGGCTGGGGAAAATGCCTGCCCCCGGCGGTGCTCAGCAATCACGACCTGTCGACGATCCTCGACACCTCGGATGAATGGATCGTCACCCGCACCGGGATCCGCGAGCGGCGCATCTCGCACGTGCCGCTGGGCGAGCTCGCCGGGGTCGCCGCCGACCGCGCGCTCGCCTGCGCCGGAATCGACGGCCGCCGTATCGAGCTCATCGTCTTCGGCAGCTGCAGCTACGACGACCAGGTGCCCAACATGGCCTCGGGCATCCAGCTGCGCATCGGCGCGCAGGGAGCGGCCGCCTACGACATCAACACCGCCTGCACCAGCTTTCTCTATGGACTCTCGACCGCCACGGCGCTCATCCGTACCGGCGTGGTACGCAACGCGCTGGTGATCGGAGCCGAGCTCATCTCACCCTTCATGGATTGGAGCGACCGGGACGTGGCGGTGCTGTTCGGCGACGGCGCCGCCGCGGTGGTGCTCGAGGCGAGCACCCGCGAGGAAGGACTGCTCGCCGAGAAGCTCGGCTGCTACGGAGACGCGCGTGAGATTCTGCGCGTCCACGGCATGGGCGGCCGCTACGCCAACCGCGGAATGCTCTACGGCATCACCCGCTGGCAATTCGAGGGCCAGGAGATCTTCAAGCGCGCGGTGCAGGGCATGTCGGGGGCCTGCGAGGAGGCGCTGAGACGCATCGGCGCGCAGCCGGCGGACGTCGAGCTCGTGGTGCCCCATCAGGCGAACCTGCGCATCATCGAGGCGGTCGCCAAGCGCGCGCACGTGCCGATGGAACGGGTGTTCGTGACCGTACAGCGCTACGGAAACATGTCCGCGGCCACGGTACCCGTGGCGCTTTGCGAGGCGCTCGAGGCAGGGCGCGTGCGCCCGGCGGCGCTGCTCCTGATGCCCGGGTTCGGCGGGGGCCTGTCCTTCTGCGCGCACGCGGTGCGCTGGGGCGAACGCACTACCCCCCTCGGAACCAGCACTGCCGCGCTGCCGCCGAATGAGCGCACGGCGCTCGAGCTCATCAAGGATTGCCTGGCGCGCAAAACCCGCCCGGCGCCGGCGACCGCGGAGCCCTTTGCCTGAGGCTGCGGGCGCGGCACGAGGCGGATCAGCGCCTGGCGGCCTTCGCGGCCTTCTTCTTCCGCTTCGCCGGGTCCTTGACGCGCGACTTGCCGAAGGACCCCTGATAGATCTTGCCGCGGCGCGTGCGCGGATCACCCTTACCCATGAGAAATCACTCCCCTGAAACTCACTCGATTGACCGGCTCGGTTAATGAAAAAGGCCGGCCGCCGATGCCCCGAGGCACTGACGGCCGG
>DASPOP010000315.1:0-6541 GCA_035625955.1 Steroidobacteraceae bacterium
GCCAACTTCCAAAAAGGCATCGTCGGCGTGCGCGCCATGTTGACCTGCGACGTCGGCCTCACGTGGCCTGCGGCCTTCAACTATGCGAGCGCTGTGACATGAACACCCCATGGCGCCATCAGGACACCAGCCCCCTCGGCCAGCACCTCGACCGGCTCTCCGCCACGACGAAGCCCGTCGTGTTGGCGAAGCGGCGCATCCGCAGCCTCACTGGCAACTTCTACGTGGACGGCGGCAAGGTGGCCGAGGTTGGCGAAGTCGGCACCCTCGACTCCGATCTGGCGCGCGCAATGGTGAAGTTTGGGCGCGCGGAATACGCCGAATGAATGCTCAATCCTGCGTGAGCTTCCGCGCAGGCGCGGACCAGCGGCCCGGTGTCCGACGGATCATGAAACAACCGCCGCAGTCAGCCAGCACAGTGCGTGGCGCCGGCCTCGGCACCACCATCTCCTTCCGTGCGGGGCTGACCGTGAGTGAAAGCCCGACGAGACTGGGCATCGGCACCCGCGGGTGTGGCAGCCCTCGACCCCGGCCAATCTCCCCGGGAGTACGGGCGGCGTTTAGAACCGGCGATTGCTGACGTCAGCGAGCTTGCACTCGCCATTCAGCAGCACTTCGTACTTGCCCGCGACACTTATGCGCCCGGTTAGACGGTCGATGTTGAAATGCAGGACAACCGTGGGGTCATCGCCAGGAAGATCGAAGAGGATCTGCGTGTCGCTGATGTTCGCGCGGACGACGGTGCTACCAACCTGCGCCTTCTGCTGACTCTGGCTAAACACCACCTCCATTGTCTGCAGGCCTCTGCTGCCGCTGGTGTACTGGACCTGGCACGAGAGGTGGGTTGGCTCGTCGGCGAAGGCCGCGCCGGAGAATCCGAGGGCCGCTGCTAGAATCCACGTCGGGATGCGAAGCACGCCGCTAGTGTATCGCATGCCCACAAGTCGTTCTGCCACGGCCCGGCGGCTGTGGCGGCGCGGCGCCGGGCAACGCAGCGGAGTATCGTTGCCTTGCCATGGTAACGAACGCCTCACGCCCGGATCGCGGCTGCTGCGGTACCTGCGGCTTTCTCTCTAAGCGCGCTATGGCGCAGGTGGGTGGCTGGCGCGCGCATGAGGGCTACCACGAGGTGAGCCGCGACGCGCGCAACCAACCGCAGCGTCGCTTCGCGTTTGTGCCGGGAGAAACCAACGCGGTGCAGGCCGGCGAGCTGGTGTGCTTCAAGGACGCAGCCAATCTACCTCAGGAAATGAATGAGGCCGAGGGCCGCCATCCCGACCAACCCGGTGCTGAAGCGGTGGAGGTAATTTGGCGCGATCGCCAGTGCGCGAGCTGGTGCCGCTATGAGCCGGGCACGCCGCCTCGGGAGCAGCTGACGGAGCAGGACCAAGAGCGCGAGAGGCGCGCGGATCGGCGGCTCACGAAAGCAGCAATCTGGTTTGCGTCGATCATTGGCGTCGCGCAACTGCTCGTAGCGCTGCTCACGATGTCGCGCGACTCGCTTGCCTACTCATGGTTGCGAGCGCTGTGGTGCTTCTTCTTCTGTCGCTGACGCTGCTGCGCTTGGGTAGCGCCGCCCGGCGGAAGGAGCCCGGCGCGGCAGCGGGTGGACGTTGCCACGGGCAAGGTGGTGGACAAGTGAAGCCCCTGACGTGGAGCGCGTCGTGGGTGAACTCCCGCGACTATTTGTCTTATGGGGTATAGGCGAGAAATCGATTCTGACTGGCGTCGTAGACGTAACAGGCCTGAAGAATCTTCGACTCCTCAAGAATGTTCTTGTAAGCAGCCCAATACATCGCGCTGAAGTAACCAGTCGTTAGCTGCTCATCGGGAATCTGCCATCCGATGGGTTCTTCTCGCCGACCTTCGGGCTCGATGCTCGTTCCTGTTCCTGAATAGGGAGCGGAGTCAAGCTTTGGGTAGTTGGGAGGAACCCTCCCCCATGCGTGGCTCACTTGGGCGCGTACGTTGGTAGCGACCGTACGCCCGTAATTCTTGACGATGAATGCTCCGCGAACAAAGGTGTAGCCGTCGCTTCTTGTTATTTGCGGCGCAAACTCCACGATCAGATTCGCTGGGCCAGTGGCAGTGGGCGCAACGTGCCAATGGATGTCGTGCCGGTCACGCGGCGAGCCTTCGCCGCTGTCGGGCTCATGCGGCGCGCGCGCCGCGCACTCCACGGCGCCGAGGGCGATGCAATGATCGAGCGCCGTGGCGAGGATCGGCGCGCTCCCGATCGCTGCACTGACGCTCACGGCAATCGCTCGTTTCTTGCAGTCGCCCATGGTGCGTGAGCATACGCCGCTTGTTTCGCGCTGTATCGAACCAAACGGCCCCTCGGACGGCCCCTCAGCGCTTCATACCGGGATTGGTGCTCTACAGAAGTTACTGTTTTTATTGGTCGGAGCGCCGAGATTTGAACTCGGGACCCCTTGCACCCCATGCAAGTGCGCTACCAGACTGCGCCACGCTCCGAACCGATTGTTCTTATTCGAGAATCGCTCGCGCGGTGGGGACAGCCGCGCGGGGCGCCAATCATACGCTCATCACCCCGCGCCCGGGGCAGCGCTGCAGCCTCAGCGCCGCAGGATCTTCATCAGGTCTTCGAGCTCGACCCGCACCTGCTTGACGATCTGCTGGCTCTGCGTGAGGTCGCTGCGCGCTTCCTCGCCGGTGAGCTTGTTGCGCGCGCCGCCGATGGTGAAGCCCTGATCGTACAGCAGGCTCCTGATCTGGCGGATGACGATCACGTCCTGGCGCTGGTAGTAGCGGCGGTTGCCGCGGCGCTTCACGGGCTTGAGCTGCGGAAACTCCTGTTCCCAATAGCGCAGCACGTGCGGCTTCACACCGCACAGCTCGCTCACTTCCCCGATGGTGAAGTAGCGCTTGCCGGGTATGACCGGCAGCTGCGCGTTATTCTTTGGCTCCAACATAGGCCTCGACCCGCGCCTTGAGTTTCTGCCCCGGACGGAATGTGACGACGCGCCGCGCGCTGATCGGAATCTCCTCGCCGGTCTTCGGATTGCGCCCCGGGCGCTGGTTCTTGTCGCGCAGATCGAAGTTCCCGAAGCCGGAGAGCTTCACCTGCTCCCCGCCCGACAGCGCAGCACGAACCTCCTCGAAGAAGAGATCCACGAGCTCGCGCGCCTCGCGCTTGTTGAGCCCGAGCTGGTTGAACAACGCTTCCGCCATCTCCGCTTTGGTCAGGGCCATTTTCTTTATTCTCTGATTCGTGCGTTCAAGCTCTCGCGCAAATCCGTTACTACTGAGGCCATGAGGCGGTCCACGTCCTCATCGGTAAGAGTGCGAGAAATATCTTGAAAAATCAAGCCTAAAGCGATGCTTTTTCGACCGGGTTCGAGGCCGGGGCCGCGATACACGTCGAAAACGCGGAGACCACGCAGCAAGCTTGATGTCACCAAGGTTACACGCTCGGCCAGGGTACTTAAAGTCACCGCCTCATCGACCACTACTGCAAGGTCGCGCCGCACCTGGGGAAAGCGTGAGATGTCCTCGTACGCCGCCCTCTTGACAGCGAGCGCACCCATCTCGAGCTCGAACAGCACCGGCGCATATGTAAAGTCGAGTGCCTTGACGAGCGCCGGGTGCAGCTCCCCGATCCAACCCACCGGAGTTCCGCGCCGCAGCACGCGCGCTGAGCGCCCCGGATGGAGCGCGGCGAGCTCGCCCGGCTCGAAGGTGAAGGTCTCGGCGGCTCCGGTCTCGGCGATGAGCGCTGCGACGTCCGATTTCACGTCGTAGAAGTCGGCAGGCGCGCGCACCTCCTTCGCGACCCCCCACTGCTCCGGCAGGCGCGCGCCGCTCGCAAGTCCCGCGATCGTCGCAATCTCGTGCGTCGCCTTGCCGTCGGGCTCAAAGCGCGTGCCGTGCTCGAAGAGACGGACGCGATCCTGCTGGCGACGCTGGTTCTCGAGCGCTGCGCGGATCAGCCCCGGCCAGAGCGAGACGCGCATGACCGACAGGTCGCTCGCGATGGGGTTCGCGAGCGCCAGCGCCGGCCTTCCGGGGAACAGTTTCTCCTGCAGCGCCGGATCGACGAAGGCGTAGGTCACGGCTTCCTCGTAACCGCGCGCAGCGAGCGCCTCCAGCACGGCGCGCTCGGCAGGCTGCTCCTCGGGAAGCTTGCGGAAATGCTGCGCCGCGAGCGCATCGGTCTCGGGGATCTTCTCCCAGGCGGCGAGGCGCGCCACCTCTTCGATCAGGTCCGCCTCGATCGCGATATCGAAGCGATGCGCGGGCGGGGTGGCCTTCCAGCCGCTCGCGCTCGATGACACCTTCATGCCGAGACCTGTGAGCGCCTTCGTGACGCGTGCGGCGGGAAGGCTGACGCCCAGGAGCCGCCTGAGCTGTGTGGCGCGCAGCCGCACGGCGGCGCGCCTGGGGAGATACCGGGCATTCTCGGCGACCACGATGCCCGCGGCGGTGCCGCCCGCGATCGGCTTCAGCAGCGCAACCGCGCGCGCGATGGCGCGGGCCTGCTGCGTCGGGTCGACCCCGCGCTCGAAACGCTGGCTGGCATCGGTCAGCAGACCCAGGCGCCGCCCCCGGCCCTGCACCGCATCGGGCGAGAAGTAGGCGCTCTCGAAGAAGACGTCCGTGGTCCCGGGCTGCACGGCGGTGCGCAGCCCGCCCATGATGCCGCCGAGCCCGACCGGCCCCTCGGCGTCGGTGATCAGGAGCATGTCGGGGTCGGCCAACACCCTCTTGCCGTCAAGCAGCGTCACTTCCTCGCCGGCGCGCGCGAGACGCACGCGAATCCCGACGCTCAGCTTCGCGAGATCGTAGGCATGCATCGGCTGCCCGAGCTCGAGCATGACGTAGTTGGTGACGTCGACGACCGGGCTGATGGAACGGATGCCCGCGCGGCGCAGGCGCTCAGCCAACCACACCGGTGTCGTCGCGCGGTTGTTGATGCCGCGTACGACGCAGCCCGCGAATCGCGGGCAGGCCGCAGGCGCTTCGAGCTTGACCGGGAAGCGCTCGGCCTTCCCGCCGCGGGGACTCTCGATCCTGGGACCCGTAAGCTTCGAGCCGGCGATCGCGGCCACTTCGCGCGCAATACCTAAGATCGACATGGCGTCGCCGCGGTTGGGCGTAATGTTGACGTCCAGCACCGCCTCATCGAGGCCGAGGTATTCACGCACCGGCTTGCCGAGCGGTGCATCCGCGGGAAGCTCGAGGATCCCGCCCGAGCTCTCGGCGAGTCCGAGCTCCCTGGCGGAGGCCAGCATCCCCTGCGACTCGACTCCGCGGAGCCTGGCGGCGCCGATCCGGACATCGCCCGGGAGCTGTGCACCCACCATCGCGAGCGCGCTCTTGAGCCCCGCGCGTGCATTCGCCGCGCCGCAGACGATCTGGAGAGTCGGGCCGCTGCCGGTCGTCACCTTGCACACCCGGAGCTTCTCGGCCTGCGGGTGACGCTCGGCGGAGAGGATCTCCGCCACCACGACACCGGTGAACGGCGGCGCGGCGCTCTCGAGCCCCTCGAGCTCGAAGCCCGCCATGGTGAGGCGCGAGCCGAGCTCCTGCGCCTTCCACGGGACTTTCACCCATTCTCCGAGCCACGAGTATGGGATCTTCATGAGCTGAACGCCCGGAACTGCTTCAGGAACCGCAGATCGTTCTCGAAGAAGAGCCTGAGGTCATTGACTCCGTAGCGCAGCATCGCGAGCCGATCGATGCCCGCGCCGAATGCATAGCCGGTGTAGCGCTCGGGATCGACGCCGCTCGCCTTCAGCACGTTCGGGTGCACCATCCCGCAGCCCGAGATCTCGAGCCAGCCGCTGTGCTTGCAGGTGCGGCAGCCGGTGCCGGCGCAGAACAGGCACGCCATATCCACTTCCGCCGAGGGCTCGGTGAAGGGAAAGTACGAGGGCCGGAGGCGCATCGCGAGATCGCGCTCGAAGAAGGCCTGCAGGAAACCGTGCAACACCGCCTTCATGTTGGCGAAGCTCACGTTCTCGTCCACCACCAGTCCCTCCAGCTGGTGGAACATGGGCGAGTGCGTCATGTCCGAGTCGCAGCGGTACACGCGCCCCGGCGCGATGATCGCCAGCGGTGCGCCGCGATCCAGCAGCGCGCGGATCTGCACCGGGGAGGTGTGGGTGCGCAGCAGCCGCCCGTCCGGGAAGTAGAAGGTGTCGTGCAGCGCCCGCGCCGGATGGTTCGCGGGGATATTGAGCGCAGCGAAGTTGTGGAAGTCGTCCTCGATCTCGGGGCCCGAGGCGACATCGAAGCCCGCGCGGCGGAAGAGCGTCTCGATGCGAAGCCGCGCGCGCGTCACCGGGTGAAGTCCGCCCGGCTCTTCGCCCCGCCCTGGGAGCGTCACATCGATGCGGCCCTCGACGAGCTTGCGCTCGACGTCGGCGCGCGCGAGCGCCTCGCGGCGTGCCTCGATCGCGCGCGTCAGCTCTTCCTTCGCCTCGTTGATGCGCGCGCCGGCCGCCGGGCGTTCGGCCGCCGGGATGCGGCCGAGCTCCTTCAGCTGCTCGGTGAAGGTTCCCTTCTTCCCGAGCCAGCG
>DASPOP010000316.1:0-7517 GCA_035625955.1 Steroidobacteraceae bacterium
CGTGCGCATCCTCCCGCTGTACGGCGACCTCAGCGGCGAACAGCAGGACGCAGCTCTGACGCCTGCCGCCGCGGGCACCCGCAAGGTGGTGCTGGCAACCAATATCGCCGAGACCAGCCTCACGATCCCGGGCGTGCGGGTGGTGGTCGACTCGGGTCTGGCGCGCCGCGCGCGCTTCGATCCTACGACCGGCATGAGCGGCCTCGTGACACGGCGCATCTCGCGCGCTTCCGCCGAGCAGCGCCAGGGCCGCGCCGGGCGCCTCGGTCCCGGGGTCTGCTACCGCGCCTGGAGCGAAGGCGCCCATGGAAGTCTCGCGGCGTTCACGCCGCCGGAGATCGTCGAAGCGGATCTCGCGCCGCTCGCCCTCGAGCTCAGCCGCTGGGGGGCGCGCGATGCGGGCGCGCTCGCCTGGCTCGATGCGCCGCCCGCAGCACAGCTGGCGGCCGCCGCAGCGCTGCTCGAGCGCCTCGGGGCGCTCGAGCCCGACGGACGCATCAGCGCACATGGGCGCGAGATGGCGCGCTTAGGCTTGCACCCGCGGCTCGCGCACCTGCTGCTGCGCGCGCGCGAGCTCGGGAGCCTCGCGCTCGGCGCTTCGCTCGCGGCGCTCCTCAGCGAGCGCGACCTGCTGCGGGGAGCGGCGGCCGGGGTCGATGCCGATATCCGCACGCGCCTCGAGCTCGTGCGTGGCGATGCGGCGCGGGCGGCCGTGGACCGCGGGGCGCTCGAGCGCGTGCGGCGCGCGGCGCGGGATCTCGAACGGCAGCTCGCGTCAGCGCAGCAGGGCGCGCTGCGCCGCGCCCGCCGCGATGGCGGCCGCGAGGCGGACCACGACGTAGGGCTGCTGCTCGCGCTCGCCTATCCCGACCGGATCGGACGGCGCAGGGGCACGCAGGGGGCGAGCTTCACGCTCACCAACGGCCGTGGTGCGGTGTTCGCCGAGGCTCAAGCGCTCGCCCGCCGCGAATTTCTCGTCGCCGTCGACCTCGACGACCGCGAGCGCGACGCGAGGATACTGCTGGCGGCGCCGCTCGAGCGCGCCGATCTCCTCGAGCAGTTCGCCGGGCGCATCCGCCGCGTCGACTCGGTCGCCTGGAGCACGCGCGAGCAGGCGGTCAGCGCGCGCCGCACGCTCGAGCTCGACGCGCTGGTGCTCGGGGAGCAGCCGCTCGCCGATGCGCCCGCCGACGCGGTCCGGGCAGCGATGCTCGCGGGCGTGCGCGAGCTCGGGCTTGCGGCACTCCCCTGGGACCGCGAGGCGCGCGATCTTCAGGCGCGCATCGGCTTCCTGCGGGCAGCGCCGGCGCGCGCCGGCGCGACGCCCTGGCCGGATGTATCGGACGGCGCCCTCGCGGGCTCGCTCGAGGACTGGCTCGCTCCCTGGCTCGACGGGGTGACGCGGCGCGAGCATCTGGCGCGCGTGCCGCTCGAGCAGGCGCTGCGGGCGCTGCTCGACTTCGGGCAGCAGCGCGCACTGCAGGAGCGCGCCCCCGCGTACCTGACGATGCCGAGCGGCTCGCGCATTCGCGTCGACTACCAGGGGGACGACGCGCCGGCGGTCGCGGTGCGGCTGCAGGAGGTGTTCGGACTGGCGGCGACGCCGCGCATCGACGGCGGGCGGGTGCCCGTCACGTTGCGGCTGCTGTCGCCGGCACAACGTCCGGTGCAGGTGACGCGCGACCTGGCGAGCTTCTGGCGCAGCGCCTACCGCGAGGTGCGCAGGGATCTGCGCGGCCGCTACCCGAAGCACTACTGGCCCGAGGATCCGCTCGCCGCGGCGCCCACCCGCGGCGTGCGCCGGCCGCGCTGAGCGGCCGCGACGGTTGGCTTTCCGCCGCGCTCCCGGTACGGTGGGCGGCATGACACCGGCGCTGACGGCGCTCGCCGCGCTCCGTGAAGGCAACCGCCGCTTCGTCGCGGAGCTGCGCGAGGCGCAGCCCGTGCGCCCGCGCCGCCGCGAGCTGCCGGCCGGGCAGGAGCCGCTGGCGATCATTCTCGGCTGCTCGGATGCGCGCGTGCCCGCCGAGATCGTGTTCGACCAGGGGCTTGGCGATCTGTTCGTGATCCGCGTGGCGGGCAACATCGTGGCCCCGTCCCAGGTCGGCAGCGTCGAGTTCGCCGCCGCAGCCTTCGGCACGCGGCTGGTGGTGGTGCTGGGCCATTCCAACTGCGGGGCGATTCACGCCACGCTCGACCAGCTCACCCGCCCGAGCAAGGATCAGTCGCCTAATCTGCGCTCGATCGTCAACCGCATCCGTCCGGCCGTCGAGGGGCTCATCGAGCGCCGTGCGGGCGCCGATCGCGACGCCCTGGTGCAGCAGGCGGTGCGCGCCAACATCCGCATGTCGGCCGATCACCTGCGTCATGGCTCGGAAGTGCTCGAGCAGGCGATCGCGAGGGACGGCCTGCTGGTGGTCGGCGCCGAGTACTCGCTCGAGAGCGGCGTGGTGGACTTCTTCGACGGCGTGCCGGCCTGAGCGGCCGCCCGGGATGAAAAAACCCCGGTGCGGCGCCGCCGCAAAGCGGCCGCCACACCGGGGCTTCAGCTTCAGGACCTGTTACTTGGCTTTCGCCTTGGCCGCGTCGCAGTCGGCCTTGGTCATCTCGACGAAGCCCTTGCCCTTGCAGGAGTTCTGTCCCTTGCAGGCGTTGTTGGCGCTCTTACACGCCGACTGACCTTTGCACGAGTTGACCCCGGTGCAATGGATCTTGGCTGCGTCGGCCTTGGGGGCATCCGCGGCCGAGGCGGTGCTGGTCAAAGCCGTGCCGAAGAGCATGGCCGCCGCTGTCGCGAGGGCTACGCCGGTGCTGTTTTTACGCATTTGGATGGACCTCAGGGTGAAGTGAATACGTATTGACTTACCGGGCTCGAAGCCCCGGTCACGTGAGCAGACCGGGGGGAGGCGTATTTTGTTACGCCGGGCGGCTTTATGCACGCGTCGTTGCGACGAGACGGTCTGCCCGAGGGCTGAAGCGCCGCTGCAGCCAGTGATCGAGCGAGAGCGGACCCGCGCCGGCGATCGCGATCCACAGAAACAGCGCCAGGTACTCGAACTCGTCGAACCCGAGCAGTGTCTCGAGCGAGTCGACGTCGGCCCATTTGGCCGAGCGGATGGCGACGATCATGGTGACGCCGAGGGCGCCGGCCGAGATGCGACTGAAGAGCCCGGCGAGCAGGAACAGGCCGCCGAAGAACTCGACACCCGACGTGAACGGAGTGAGCAGATGCGGGAACGGGATGCCCCAATCGATAAAGTTCTGCGTCACCTGGGGCAGGTTGTGGAGCTTGCCCCAGCCGCTCCACAGGAAAACCCAGCCGACGGTGATGCGGGCAAACAGCGGCGCGAGCCAGGTGAGATGCCTGGCGACGCTCTCGGGCCAGTCGATCAGCCACTGGATCAGATACTTCACGTGGTTCTCCCCGGAGACAGTGGTAGTGGGCGTAAAGACCGGTCGGGCTGGCGCGATATTGCCACTGCCGCCTGCCGCCGCACATATAATCGCCGCGGTTTGAGCCGCCAGCGTCATGCGCAATCCCCCGGTGCAATCCCCGGTCTCCTCTCTGAGTGAGCGGTCGCGCGCAGCGCAAGCGCGCGCGTCCCTCACGGCCCTGTTCGAGTCGATGCGGCCTGATCTGCTGCGCTTCGCGCAATGGCTGGCGCGCGACCGGTCGCTCGCCGAGGACATCGTGCAGGAGGCGCTGCTGCGCGCCTGGCGGGCGCGGGACGCCCTCAAGGACCCGGCCGCCGCCCGCGCCTGGCTGCTGACCATCGTCAGGCGCGAGCACGCGCGGCTCTATGAACGCAAGCGACTGGAGCTCGTGTCCCTCGATGATGCCTTCGACATTCCCGACCTCGCCGCCGCCGCGTCCGCCGACGCGGAGCTGCTCACGCTGCGCGCGGGGCTCATGAGGCTGCCGCTCGAATACCGCGAGCCGCTGGTGATGCAGGTGCTCGGCGGCTTCTCGACCGAGGAGATCGCCCGCGAGCTCGAGCTCACCAACACCGCGGTGCTGACGCGCCTGTTCCGCGCGCGCCACAAGCTGCGCGGCCTGTGCGGACCGAGTCCGGCGCCGGGCGCCGCAACCGGGGAGCAGCCGGCATGATCTGCGAGGACGCCCGGCTGCTGATCGGCGCGGACCCGGATGCGGCGGGCCACGAGCTCGAGGAGCACGTGCGCGGCTGCGACGGCTGCCGTGCCTTCCGCGAAGAGATGCGGCGCCTGAACGGCGACATCCGCCGCGCGCTCGAGGAGCCGCCGGACATCCGGGCGCGCGCTGCGCCGCGCGCGCCGCACGCCTGGC
This sequence comes from Steroidobacteraceae bacterium, assembly GCA_035625955.1. Classification (GTDB taxonomy): domain Bacteria; phylum Pseudomonadota; class Gammaproteobacteria; order Steroidobacterales; family Steroidobacteraceae; genus 13-2-20CM-66-19. The sequence goes on from DASPOP010000316.1 coordinate 4,307, forward strand.
GCGAGTACGCGCTGGCGGCGGGAGTGGTGCTGGCGATGGCGGCGGGGCTCGCGGTATGGCTGCTGCGTCCGACCGATACGCTGGCGCGCGACCTGGTGACGCACGTCAAGGCAGAGCCCGAGAGCTGGCTCAGCAGCCACAACGTGAGCGCCGGCTCGATCGATCACGCGCTGCAGAGCTCCGGCATCGGGCTCGACCTCGCTTCCGACAAGATCGTCTACGCGCAGAGCTGCTGGTTCCGCGGGCACTACGTGCCGCACCTGGTCGTCGAGACCACGCACGGGCCGGCCACCGTGCTGATCCTGCGTCACGAGCAGGTCAAGGCACGCGACGACTTCCGCGAGGGCGGCATGACCGGGGTCATCGTGCCGGCAGGCGACGGCAGCATCGCGGTGCTGGCGCGCGGCCGGGGCCAGGTCGATGACGTCGCTTCCGAGCTGCGCGAGGAAGTGCACTGGCTGCCGGAGCCCGCGCCGACGCCGCAGTCCACGCAGCAGTGAAGAACAGGATCGCAACGAACAGCGAGGAGCTGCAACTTCCTATGAGCTCGATCTCCCGTCGTGAATTGATCGCCGGCGCCGCGGGCACGGTCGCGGCCCTGCTCGCACGCCGCGGCGACGCCGCCGGGGCGGCGGCCGCGGGCACTGGCGTAGCCACGTCCGTACCCGCCATTCCGGCGGCGCCGGTAGCGCGCGTCGCGGTCGTCGCCGACAACTACTTCGGCGAGACGCTGCGCGATCCGTACCGCTGGATGGAGAACGATAAGGATCCGGAGTGGCTGCCGTACCTGAAGGGACAGAACGCGCACGCGCGCGCCGTGCTCGAGCGGATTCCCCACCGCGACAGGCTGCTCGCGCGCATCCAACAGCTCTCGGGAGATGCCGCGCTCACGCGGCGCGTGCAGCGCGCCGGCGGCAGGCTGTTCTTCGAGCAGCGGCCGGCGGGCGCCGACAACTACCGGCTGTTCGTCGAGGAGCAGGGCGTGCGGCGCACGCTGATCGATCCGACCGCGCTCTCGAGCGCCACCAGCCACATGTCGCTCGACTGGTGGCACGCATCGCCTGACGGCGTGCACGTGGTGTACGGGCTCTCCAAGGACGGCAGCGAGGATTCGGTCCTGCACATCCTGAAGACCGCGGACGGCGGCGACCTGCCCGAGCGCATCGCCAACACCGAAGGGGCGCATCCGGCGTGGCTCGATGACGGTGGCGGGTTCTTTTACAACCAGCTCACCGGCAAGGTCGATACGCCCGAGCGCTATCTCGACAGCCAGGCGCGCTTTCACCGGCTTGGGACCGATCCGGAGACCGATCCCATCCTCATGAAACGCGGGCTCGATCCCGGGGTGCAGTACGAAAAGATCCAGCTCCCGGTCATCGGGACGTACTACGGCTCGCGCTACGCGCTGCTCACGCTGTCGGACGTGCGCAGCGAGTCGCGCGTGCTGATCGCCCCGGTTTCGGACGCCGTCGCCAACCGGGCTCACTGGGTGCCGGTCGCGGAGTTCGAGGACGAGGTGACCGATGCCGTGATCGACGGCGAGGCTCTCTACCTGCTCGCCAACAAGGGCCACCCGCGCGGGCGCATTCTCAAGGCCTCCGTGAGCGCACCCGCGGTGGCCGGCGCCACCGAGGTGCTCGCCCAGGGGCCGGTCGTGATCGAGGACTTCGCGCGCGCGCGCGACGGCCTGTACCTGCGGCTGATGGATGGCGGCATCGCCGGACTGAAGCGCCTCGGCCGCGATGGCAAGGTCGTGGACATCCCGCTGCCCTTCGACGGCACGCTGACGGCGCTGGCCACCAACCCGACCGAAGACGGCGCGCTGTTCTCGTTCACGGGCTGGCTCAACCCGGCGGACATCTGGTCGGTGGACGCGCACGGCACGGCCACCGCCACCGGGCTCACGCCGCGCCCGCCGATCGAGATTTCGGGCTACGAGACGGAGCGGCGCTTCGTCACCGCGCGCGACGGCACCCGCGTGCCGTATTCGCTGATCTTCAGGAAGGGGCTGAAGCGCGACGGCTCGACGCCGGCGTGGATCTCGGCCTACGGCTCCTATGGCCTGCCCGGGTACACGCCGAGCTTCGCGGGCCGCAGTCTCGCTCTCATCGACGCCGGATTCATCGTCGGCTACGCCGCGGTGCGCGGCGGCGGGGAGTACGGCCGCGAATGGCACAAAGCCGGGCAGCTCATGAACAAGCCCAACACCTGGCGCGACCTCATCGACGTGTGCGAGGAGCTGTGCAAGCTCAAGTACACGGCGCCCGAGCGGCTCGCCATCGGCGGCCGGTCCGCCGGCGGCATCACCGTGGGCCGCGCGCTCACCGAGCGTCCGGAGCTGTTCGCCGCGGTGATCGACGGGGTCGGCTGGTCGAATCCGCTGCGCTACGTCGCCGAGCAGAACGGCTACGGCGAGGAGCCCGAGTGGGGCGCGATCAGCGAGGAGCCGGGCTATCGGGCGCTGAAGCTCATCGACAGCTACCAGGCGGTGAAGGACGGCGTGGCATACCCCGCGGTGCTGCTGACGACCGGCGTCACCGATCCGCGCGTCGCGCCGTTTCACGTGGCGAAGATGGCGGCGCGGCTGCAGGCCGCGTCGAGCTCCGGCAAGCCGGTGCTGCTGCGCGTCGACTTCGACGCCGGCCACGGCATCGGCTCGACGCGCTCGCAGCAGGACCGCGAGGCGGCCGATACCTACGCGTTCCTGCTGTGGCGCACCGGCGTGAAGGGCTATCAGCCGGCCTGATTTCTCGGGCCGCGCGCTACTTCGGCGGCACGTAGATGGCGATGCCCTGTGCGGCCTTGTTGGTGAGCGCGAAGGAGCCGCCCACGCCGACGCCGGTCGCACTCCCGGGACCGTAGCTGGTACTGCCGCCGCCGAGACCGATCGAGCCGCCCGGCGTGTCGTGCACGCCCTGCAGCAGGATGCCGTTGGCGCCGACCTTCGCGGCCTCCGCCTTCAGCCGCGCGATCGCCTTATCCATGTTCTGCTGACTGGTGAGCGCCATCGATCCCTGGCTGCTGGCCTGGATGGTGGCGATCTCCTCGTACTTCGGCGGCGGCGTGTAGTACACACGCACACTCTCCGGTGAGACCGGCGGCCGCGCGCTGCCGATGAGGACGTGCGACGAGGTCGAGCAGGCGGCCGCGGCGCAGGCGACGAGGGCGGCGAGCAGAGCGGTATTACGCGCCATGAGGAGCTCCTGTGCGC
>DASPOP010000317.1:0-7333 GCA_035625955.1 Steroidobacteraceae bacterium
CAGCTCACCGGCTGGGACCTCAACGTGATGACGGAGACGGACGCAGAGCGGAAGAGCGAGACCGAGGCGCGCGCGCTGATCCAGAACTTCATGAAGCAGCTGGACGTCGACGAGGACGTCGCGACGATCCTCGCGCAGGAAGGCTTCTCCACCATCGAAGAGATCGCCTACGTGCCGCAGGCGGAGCTCGCGGCGATCGAGGAGTTCGACGAGGACATCGTCAAGGAGCTGCGCAACCGGGCGCGCGACGTGCTGCTCACGCAGGCGATCGCGAGCGAAGAAACGCTCGATCAGTCGATGCCGGCGGACGATCTGCTGCTGCTCGAGGGCATGAGCCCGGATCTGGCGCTGGCGCTGGCGCGGCGTGGAGTGCGCACCCGCGAAGAGCTCGCCGAGCAGTCGGTAGACGAGCTCGCGGACATCGAGGGACTGGCGGCGGACAAGGCAGCGGCGCTCATCATGACGGCGCGCGCCCCGTGGTTCGCGAGCGAGGCTTGAGTCTATGGCGGAAGTGACCGTTTCCCAGTTCGCGGAAGTCCTCAAGGTGCCGGTCGACCGGCTGCTGGTGCAGCTCGACCAGGCCGGCATCAAGGTGGACGGGCCCGAGGCGCGCATCAGCGACGACGCCAAGCTCGAGCTGCTGACGCACCTGCGGCGCAGCCACGGCAGCGAGGCGGACAGCGACGGCGCGCCGCGCAAGATCACCTTGAAGCGCAAGACGCAGAGCGAGCTCAAGCTCGCGAGCGTGCAGGGGCGCGCGCGTACGGTGAACGTCGAGGTGCGCCGCACGCGCAACTACATCAAGCGCGACGTGCTGGAAGAGAAGGCACGCGCGCAGCAGGACGAGATCGACTCGCGCAAGCGCGAGGCCGAGGAGGCCGCACGCGAGGCCACCGAGCGCGCCGAGGCCGAGCGCCGGGAGCGCGAGCGGCTCGAGACCGAGAACCGCCGCCGTGTGGAGGAGGAAGAGACCCGCCGCCGTGCCCAGGAGGACGCGCGCCGCGCGGCCGAGCAGCGCGCGCGTGACGACGAGGCCAAGCGGACCCGGGAGCGCGAGGAGCACGACCGGCGCGCGACCGAGCGCGAGCGGCCGCAGGCCGCGGCCACGCCGGCGCCGGCGCGCGAGCGCGCCCCTGCCGGACCTGCCGCCGCCCCCGCCGCCGACGACAAGCACACGCGCTACGGCCGCCAGGAGCTGCACGTCGCCGGCGATGTGAGCTCGCGCTACAAGAAGAAGCGCCGCGCCAAGTCGCGGCCGCTGCCGGCCGCCGCCGAGGGCAAGCACGGCTTCGAGATGCCGACCGCACCCGTGGTGCGCGAGGTCGGGATCGGCGAGACCATCACGGTGGCGGAGCTGGCGCAGAAGATGGCCGTCAAGGCCAACGAGGTCATCAAGACGCTCATGAACATGGGCGTGATGGCCACCATCAACCAGCCGATCGACCAGGATACCGCGGTGCTGGTGGTCGAGGAGATGGGCCACACGCCCAAGATCCTCAAGGAGAATCAGATCGAGGCCGACCTGCAGGGCGGCCAGGCCGAGGCCGAAGGCGAGCCCCGTCCGCCGGTGGTCACCGTCATGGGCCACGTCGATCACGGCAAAACCTCGCTCCTCGACTACATCCGCCGCACCAAGGTCGCCGCGGGCGAGGCGGGCGGCATCACTCAGCACATCGGCGCCTATCACGTGGAGACGCCCAAGGGTGTCATCACCTTCCTCGACACGCCGGGCCACGCGGCTTTCACCGCCATGCGCGCCCGCGGTGCCAAGGCGACCGACGTCGTGGTGCTGGTGGTCGCGGCGGATGACGGCGTCATGCCGCAGACCGTCGAGGCGATCCAGCACGCGCGTGCCGCGGGCGTGCCGATCGTGGTCGCGGTCAACAAGATCGACAAGAGCGACGCCGACCTCGACCGCGTGCGCAACGATCTCTCGAAGCAGGAGGTGATCTCGGAAGAGTGGGGCGGTCAGAACATGTTCGTGAACGTCTCGGCCCGCACCGGTCAGGGGATCGAGCAGCTGCTGGAGGCGATCCTGCTGCAGTAGGAGGTGCTCGAGCTGCGCGCGCCGCGCACCGGGCTCGCCTCGGGCGTAGTGATCGAGTCGAGCATCGAGAAGGGCCGCGGCGCCGTCGCTACCGTGCTGGTGAAGAAGGGCACGCTGCACGTCGGCGACCCGATCATCGCGGGATCCGAGTTCGGGCGCGTGCGCGCCATGTTCGACGAGAGCGGCAAGCCGGTCGAGGAGGCGCCGCCCTCGATGCCGGTGCAGGTGCTGGGACTGTCGAGCCCGCCGAATGCCGGCGACGAGATCCTGGCCGCCGAGAGCGAGCGCAAGGCGCGTGAGGTCGCTCTGTACCGCCAGGGCAAGTTCCGCGACGTGAAGCTCGCCCGCCAGACCACCCGCAGCGAAGACGTGTTCTCGCAGATGGGCGACGCCAAGGCGGGCGTGGTGTCGGTGCTCATCAAGGCCGACGTGCAGGGCAGCGCCGAGGCGCTCAACGAGGCGCTCGGCAAGCTCTCGACCGAAGAAGTGCAGGTGAAAGTGATCGCGAGCGGCCTGGGCGGGATCACCGTCTCCGACGTGCAGCTCGCCGCGGCCTCGCGCGCCCACATCATCGGCTTCAACGTGCGCGCCGATGCCAGCGCGCGCGATGCGATGAAGGAGACCGGCGTCGAGGTGCGCTACTACTCGATCATCTATGAAGCGATCGACGACGTGAAGCAGATGATGACCGGCATGCTGCAGCCGGAGATCAAGGAGCAGATCGTCGGCGTCGCGCAGGTGCGCGAGGTGTTCCGCTCGAGCAAGTTCGGCGTCGTGGCCGGCTGTCTCGTGACCGAAGGCTTCGTGCGCCGCAACAATCCGATCCGCGTGCTGCGCGACAACGTGGTGATCTTCGAGGGCGCGCTCGAGTCGCTGCGGCGCTTCAAGGACGACGTGAGCGAAGTGCGCGCCGGCACCGAGTGCGGCATCGGCGTGAAGAACTACCAGGACGTGCGCGTCAACGACCAGATCGAGTGCTTCGCGCGCGTCGAGGTGGCACGGACGCTGTCATGAGGGGCCAGTCATGAGCGAGGCCCGCAGCCGGCGCATCGAGTCGGAGATCCAGCGGGTGCTCGCGGCGCTCATCGCGCGCGAGGTCAAGGACCCGCGCGTCGGCAACGTCACGATCACGGCCGTGCAGGTCGCGCCCGACATGGGGACGGCGCGCGTTTACTTCACTCCCTTCGCCGCGCGCGAGCCGCACGAGCAGGTGCGGGCGGGGCTGACTCATGCCGCCAGCTTCCTGCGCGGGGAGCTCGGTCGCCGGCTGTCGCTGCGGCATGCGCCGCGCCTCGAGTTCGTGTTCGATGACAGCGCCGAGGGTGCCGCCCGCCTCACGCGCCTCATCGACCGCGCGGTGGCCACCGATCGCGCCGCGCACACGGACGAGCCGCCCGCCGGGGGCTCCGACCCGCAGCGCTGAAGTCATCGCCCATGCCGAGCGGGATCCTGCTGCTCGACAAGCCGCGCGGGCTCTCGTCCAACGCCGCCCTGCAGCGAGTGCGGCGGCTCTTCCGGGGGGAGAAGGCCGGCCACGCCGGCGCCCTCGACCCGCTCGCCACCGGCATGCTGCCGATCTGCCTGGGCGAAGCGACCAAGATCGCCGGCGACATCCTCGCGGGCAGCAAGCGCTACCGCTTCACGATTGCCTTGGGTGCGCGCACCGCGACCGCGGATGCCGAGGGTGAGGTGACGGCCGAGGCGGCCGTGCCCGCGCTCACGCGCGCGGGCGTCGAAGCGGCGCTCGAGCGCTTTCGCGGGCCGCGCATGCAGGTGCCGCCGATGTACTCGGCGCTCAAGCAGGGCGGGCAACCGCTCTATCGCCTGGCGCGCGCCGGGCGCACGGTCGAGCGCGCTCCGCGTGCGATCGAGCTCTACGAGCTGAAGCTCATCGCCCTCGAGCCGCGATCGCTCGAGCTCGAGACGAGCTGCTCGAAAGGAACGTACGTGCGGGTGCTGGCGGAGGAGATTGCCGAAGCACTCGGCACCGTGGGGCACGTGAGCGCGCTGCGCAGGCTCGAAGTCGAGCCGTTCGGCGCCGAGCCCATGCAGACGCTCGAGTCGCTCGAGCGGACTTGCGCCGCGGGGGGCGCGGCTGCGCTCCTGCCGGCCGACTATCCGCTGCGCCACCTCCCGGCGGTCCACCTCACGGCTGAGGATGCCGCGCGGATTCGCAAGGGCCAGGCCGTCCCGGCGGCGCTGGCCGCGGACCCGGGGTCGGCGCACCAGCCGTCGCGACTGCGTCTTTACGACGAGGCCGGGAGGTTCTTAGGTCTCGGGGTTGCCGCCGGCGCTGGTGCCGTCCGGCCGCGGCGGTTACTGAATCTCACCTGAGGTGCAGGGCGCCAAAGTCGCTTCCCCGGAGCGCAGCCAGCAAAGACCCGCGCGCCAGCCTTGCTACGGAGTGCTCGGCTGCTGAAGTGATCGGGCGATGCGCATCGCGCCCCGCTTTTTGCCGGCGGTCGACGAAGTGATGTCCGGCAAAGCGCCGCAGGCGACTTTTGCCCGATCAACTAGTGGCGCGAGATCGCCGGGTCGAGCATCGGCAGCGCCCGGCTGAGATCGGTCTGGCCCGTATTGTCGATGTCTTTCTGGCTATAGGTGCTCCCGAAGCCGGCGCACGCGTCGTTCTTCACGGGTATGCGGGTCGCCGTCTGGGCGATGCAGCCGGCGGGAGGCTTGGCGTTCGCAGCGGCGGCCTTGTCGGCACTCACGGGAGCGGTGGCGCAGGCGGTGAGGGTCAGCGCGAGAGCGGCGGTCAGGGCAAGTGATTTGATCATGGCAATCACCTCAGTCGAAAAGCGTATGCCCACAGGTGGTGCGCTGCAAGGCACGAAACGCGCGGCTTGCGTTCCGGTTGACAATTGTCCGCAGGTCATCCGGCCTGCGGGCGGGCACTCAAGCTTGTTCCCCGGCCGTCCGGACAGTACAATGCGCGGCTCACCAAAAGGGCTCTTAAGACAAGTAGTTAGGACTCAGGCGCAATGGCTTTAACCAGCGAGAAAAAGGGCGGGATCCTCGCGCAGTTCCGCCGCGGGCCGGCCGACACGGGCTCACCCGAGGTGCAGGTGGCGCTGCTCTCCGAGCGGATCAACGATCTCGGCGAGCATTTCACCGCGCACAAGCGCGACCACGCCTCGAGACGTGGCCTGGTAAAGCTGGTCAACCAACGCCGCAAGCTCCTCGATTACCTCCGAGCCACCCAACCGCAGAAGTACCAGGAGCTCGTCGAGCGCCTGGGACTGCGCCGCTGAGAACCGGTAAGGGCCGCCGTCATGGACGCGCGGCCCTCGTCGTTTTCGGCCGAACCTCCAACTTTCGAGGAATGAAGCTTTGAGCGTCGTCAGCAAGTCGTTTCCTTACGGCCCGCACACGGTCACCATCGAGACGGGCGAGGTCGCCCGCCAGGCCGAGGGTGCGGTTCGGGTCTCCATGGGCGATACCGTGGTCCTGGTCACCGCCTGCGCCCAGCAGACCGCAGCCCCCGGGCGGGATTTCCTCCCGCTCACCGTCAACTATGTCGAGAAGACCTACGCCGCGGGCCGCATCCCCGGCGGCTTCTTCAAGCGCGAAGGCCGGCCGACCGAGAAGGAGACGCTCACTTCGCGTCTCATCGACCGCCCAATCCGCCCGCTGTTCCCGGACGGCTTCTACAACGAGGTGCAGGTCGTCGCGACCGTGCTGTCGATGGACCCGGACATCGATGCGGATATCCCGGCGCTGCTCGGCGCCTCGGCCGCACTCGCGCTCGCGGGCATTCCTTTTAATGGTCCGATCGGCGCCGCGCGGGTCGGCTACCGCGACGGCCAGTACCTGCTGAACCCCACCGCCAAGGACCTGGCGACCTCACAGCTGCACCTGGTCGTCGCCGGCACCGAGCACGCCGTGCTCATGGTCGAGTCGGAGGCCAAGGGGCTCTCCGAGGAAGTCATGCTGGGCTCGGTGGTCTTCGGCCACGAGCAGATGCAGACCGCCATCCGCGCCATCAAGGCGCTGGCGAGCGAGGCGGGCAAGGAGCGCTGGAAGTGGGAGCCGGCGCCGGAGAATGCCGAGCTCACCCAGGCCGTCACCCTGCAGGCGCAGGCCGCGCTCGGCCAGGCCTACAGCATCACCGAGAAGATGCAGCGCCACGCGCGCCTCTCCGAGATCAAGAACCAGGTGCTCGCCGCGCTGACCGGCGGCGAGCAACCCAAGCACAGCAAGGAAGGCGTCGAGAACGTGCTCTTCAAGCTCGAGAGCAGCATCGTTCGCCAGCGGATCCTCAACGGCGAGCCGCGCATCGACGGACGCGACACGCGCACCGTGCGCCCGATCAGTGTCCGCGTCGGCGTCCTGCCGCGCACGCATGGCTCGGCGCTCTTCACCCGCGGCGAGACCCAGGCGCTGGTCGTCACGACCCTCGGCACCACCCGCGATGCGCAGATCATCGACGGCCTCGAGGGCGAGCGGCGCGAGCCGTTCATGCTGCATTACAACTTCCCGCCGTTCTCGGTGGGCGAGACCGGCATGATGGGATCGCCCAAGCGGCGCGAAATCGGCCATGGGAACCTCGCGCGCCGCGGCGTGAACGCCGTGATGCCCGACATGACCACCTTCCCGTACGTGATCCGCGTGGTATCGGAGATCCTGGAATCGAACGGCTCGAGCTCCATGGCGAGCGTCTGCGGCACGGCGCTGTCGCTGATGGACGCCGGCGTGCCGATCAAGGCGCCGGTGGCCGGCGTGGCGATGGGCCTGGTGCTCGAGGGCTCGCGCTACAAGGTCCTCACCGACATCCTCGGCGACGAAGATCACCTCGGCGACATGGATTTCAAAGTGGCGGGTACCAAGGATGGCGTGACGGCGCTGCAGATGGACATCAAGGTCGAAGGCGTGACGCCCGAGATCATGAAGGTCGCGCTCGAGCAGGCGCGCGAAGGCCGGCTGCACATTCTCGCGGAGATGAACCGCGTCATCCACCAGCCGCGCGAGAAGATGTCCGAGTGGGCGCCATCCATCATCACGCTCAAGATCGACCCCGAGAAGATCCGCGACGTCATCGGCAAGGGCGGCGCGGTCATCCGCCAGATCACCGAGGAGACCGGCACCACCATCGACATCGAGAGTGACGGCACGGTGAAGATCGCGTCCGTTCTGGGTACGGCGGGGCGCGAGGCGCAGCGGCGCATCGAGCTCATCACCGCCGACGTCGAGGTCGGACGCATCTACGAAGGCAAGGTGGCGCGCCTCATGGACTTCGGCGCCTTCGTCACCATCCTTCCCGGGCGCGACGGCCTGGTGCACATC
>DASPOP010000318.1:0-9827 GCA_035625955.1 Steroidobacteraceae bacterium
TTCTCGAAATCGCCGCGGTACTTGGTACCGGCGATGAGCGCGCCCATGTCGAGCGCGAAGATGGTGCAGTCCGCGAGCACCTCGGGCACCTTGCCCTCGACGATGAGCCGCGCGAGTCCCTCGGCGATCGCGGTCTTGCCGACGCCGGCCTCGCCGACGTACAGCGGGTTGTTCTTGCGACGCCGGCACAGGATCTCGATGGTGCGCTCCACCTCGAGCTTGCGCCCGATCAGCGGGTCGATGCGCCCCTCCTGCGCCAGGCGGTTGAGGTTAGTCGTGTATTTCTCGAGCGCGCTGCCGCCCTCGCCGTCGCGCTCGCCGTCCGCCGAGGCCTCCTCCTTCTCGGTCTTCTCCTCGGCGATCTTGGAGAGCCCGTGCGAGATGTAGTTGACGACGTCGAGCCGCGTGACGTGCTGGCGGTTGAGCAGAAACACCGCGTGGCTCTGCTTCTCGCTGAAAACGGCGACCAGCACGTTGGTCACCCCGACCTCTTTCCTGCCGCTCGACTGCACGTGGAACAGGGCGCGCTGCAGCACCCGCTGGAAGCCGAGGGTCGGCTGCACCTCGCGTTCCTCGCCGTCCTCGAGCCGCGGCGTGGACTGGTCGACGTGGTCCTTGAGCTCCTGGCGCAGCCTGGCGAAGTCCACCCCGCAGGCGCGCAGCACCTCGCGCACCTTGGGGGTGTCGAGTATGGCGAGCAGCAGATGCTCGACCGTCAGGTACTCGTGACGCGCCTCGCGTGCCTGGTGGAACGCGTCGTTGAGGCAGTATTCGAGTTCGTTCGACAGCACTTTGGCCGAGCCTTTCAGTGTCCCGTTGTGTCCGTTCAAGCCTCTTCCAGGGTGCACATCAGCGGATGCTGGTGATCCCGGGCGTAAGTCGTCACCTGCGCCACCTTAGTTTCTGCGATCTCGTAAGTGAAGACCCCGCAGACGCCCTTACCCTTGGTATGAACCTCAAGCATGATCCGGGTAGCGGTCGGACGGTTCAGGCCGAAGAACTTTTCCAGCACATCGACCACAAACTCCATGGGGGTGTAATCGTCATTGAGGAGAACTACCCGGTACAGCGGCGGCTGCTTGACCTCCGGTTGCGACTCTTCTACGGCAATGCCGGAGTCGGGGCGGACCGGATGCTGCTCGGGCATGGCGTTCTTTATAGGGGTCGTCAAACGGCAACACAAGAGCGGGACAATGTCACGTGCTTACTCCTGCAGAAACAATCGCTTGAGAGCGCAAGCGGCCGGCCCGTATCATTGTGCGGATTGGCCGCGGTCGCCCCTGCGCGGCGGGTGTTCCGCCATGTGCGAGGAGTCTTGCTAACCTCCGTTAAGCTCATGCTTTTGGCCCCATGAACGCCGCATCCTGGCTCGAGGGTTTGCCTGCGTCCGAGCGCTGGCGCGCGCTGCTGCGCACCGAGGCGCCGCGCCTTGCCACCTGGGTGCTGGCGCTCGCGCTCGGCGTCCAGGCGGCCTTCATCGTCACCGATCTCGCCGGCGCCGGGCGCGCGCCGCGCAGTGCCGTGGCGCCGCCCCAGCCCCTCCAGCAGCGCTTCACCGACGTCGCCGCGATCACCGACGCACACCTGTTCGGCGCGGCGCCGGTGGCGAAGCCGAGCGACACCAACGCCCCGGAGACGAGCATGCCGCTGGTGCTCACCGGAATCATCGCCGGCAATGATCCCCAAAACGGCCTGGCAATCCTGGGACCGACCGCACAGACCGCCAAAGTGCATGCGGTTGGCGACACGGTTCCCGGTGGCGCGCGGCTCCACTCGGTGTACACCGACCGCGTGATCATCGACCGCAACGGACAGCTCGAGTCCCTGGTCCTGCCCCGCCAGGCGGGGAACGCCGCGCCGGCGCCCTCGGCGGCTGCGCTTCCGACGCAGAGCCCCGTGGTCGAGCGCATGCGCAGGACGCTCACCGAGCAGCCCGGGCTGATCGCCGATCTGCTGCGGCCGCAGGCGGTCATGGACGGAGACAAGGTGAAGGGTTTCCGCGTCTACCCGGGCCGCAATCGCGTGGCCTTCGCGCGCCTCGGGCTGCGTCCCGGGGACGAGGTGATTGCCATCAACGGCACGCCGCTCGACGATCAGGACCGCGGCCAGGCGATCCTCAATACGCTCGGCACCTCACCCGAGGCGCGTGTCACCGTGATCCGCAACAACCAGCAGCAGGACCTCACCCTGAACATCGCCCAGGTCGCGCAGGAAGCGGAGATCGGACTGCAGGCCGGAGGCGCCGGGGCGGGGCCCGGGATGCCGAACGCGAGTCAATTTTTTGCGCCGGGCGCTGCTCCGGGCCAGCCGAACGTGCCGGCGGCCGCGCCGGCTGCCGTGCCGCCCCAGGCGAGCGCACCGGCGCCGGAGCCGGCGACGCCGCCCGCCGCAAATCCCGGCGCGAGTGCCACCGGCCCCACGAATACGCCGTCTCCGGCGCCTGCGCCGGAGCCGCCCAACACGCCGGAAGGTACCCCGCCCCCCTGAGCCGGGGCGCGCACTCTCTGAGGGGATAACAACAGTGAAACGCCTTCGCTCGTTCGCTCCGTGCGCGCTCGCCGTCCTGCTCTCGGGCTCGCTGGTCTCGGCGCAGCAGCCGCAGCGCATCACGCCCAACTTCAAGGACGCCGATATCACGCAGGTCGCCGAGGCGGTGGCCGCCGCCACCGGCAAGAACTTCATCATCGACCCGCGGGTGCGCGCGCAGGTGACCATGCTGTCCTCGACCGCGATGTCGCCGCCGGCGTTCTACGAGGCGTTCCTGTCGATCCTCCAGGTGTACGGCTTCATCGCGGTGCCCCAGGGCAACATCGTGAAGATCATGCCCGACACCAACGCCAAGATGAGTCCGTCGATCGATCTTCCCGATCATGTGAGCTCGACCTCGGATGAGATCGTGACGCAGGTGCTCGACGTCAGGAACGTGAGTGCCGCGCAGCTGGTGCCGATCCTGCGGCCGATGGTGAACCAGTACGGCTCGCTGGTCGCCTACCCTGCCGGCAACATCCTGGTCATCACCGACCACGCCAGCAACGTCAGCCGGATGACCCGCATCATCCGCCGCATCGATCAGGTCGGGAACCAGGATCCGGAGATCGTACCGCTCACCAACGCCTCGGCGGCCGAGATCGTGCGCGTGGTCAATTCGCTCTACCAGGGCAGCGCCGCCGAGGGCAGCACCGTGAAGGTCGTGGCGGATGAGCGCTCCAATACCGTGCTGATCGGCGGCCAGGAGGCGCAGCGGCTGCGCATCCGCGCTCTCATCGCGCATCTCGACACGCCGCTCGGCGGCGGCGGCGACACCCGCGTGCGCTATCTGCACTACGCCAATGCCGAGAAGCTCGCCCCGAAGCTCAAGGAGCAGATCACCGGCATCGCGCAGGCCACCACCGGCGTGGGCGCTGCCGCGGCGCCCGCCGCCAACCCGCAGCTGGCGGCGGAGAAGAACGCCATGGTCTGGGCGGATCCCACCAACAACGCGCTGGTGATCACCGCGCCGCCGAAGATCATGCGCGCGGTGATGGACATCGTCGATAAGCTCGATATCCGCCGCCCGCAGGTGCTGGTCGAGGCGATCATCGCCGACATCAACTTCGACAAGGACGCCGAGCTCGGCGTCAACTGGGCCGCATTCCTCAACAACGGCAGCAACGTGCCGGCCGGCGCCTTCGTCAGCCCGATCGGCGGCACCAGCATCGTCGACCTCGCGGGCGCGGTGCAGAATCCCGCCAACGTCACCTCCACCCTGCTGCAGGGCACGACCATCGGCGTCGGGCGGGTCGGCGGCAGCAACGGCACCAACTTCGCCGCGGTGCTGCGCGCGATCCGCGCCGATACCAACGACAACGTGATTGCCACGCCCTCGGCGGTCACCATGGACAACCAGGAGGCGGAGCTGAAGGTCGCGCAGGAGGTGCCGTTCATCACCGGCCAGTTCACCGCCAATAACACCGCCGCGGTCGGCGGCGTCGTCAATCCCTTCCAGACCATTCAGCGCGAGGAAGTCGGCACGATCCTCAAGATCACGCCGACCATCTCTCCCGAGGGGACGGCGGTGATGCTCAAGATCTCGATCGAGAGCTCGACCATCGGCCAGAAGCCCGCCGGCGCGGTCGATCTCGTCACCAACAAGCGCACCGTCAGCACTACGGTGATGATCGACGACGGCGGCATCGTGGTGCTCGGCGGGCTCACCGAGGACAACACCACCAAGGGCGAGAACCGCGTGCCGTTCCTCGGCAACATCCCGATCATCGGCTACCTGTTCAAGACGCGTAACGAGCAGTCGACCAAGAACAACCTGATGATCTTCATCCGGCCGAAGATCCTGCGCGATGCCGCGCAGGCGGCCTTCGAGACGGACCTCAAGTACAACTACATGCTCGAGCAGGAGAAGCAGATCGACAAAGCGGGCCGCGAGGCGGTGCCGATGCTGCCGGGCGTGACCCGCGGGGCGCTGCCACCGCTGCCTCCGGGCGGATCGGCGCCCGCTCAACGGCCGCAGGCGGGCGCACCGCCGGCGAGTCAGGCACCCCCGGCGAATAACCCGCCGATCACCATGCCACCGCCCGGCCCGCCGGTCGCGCCTGGCACGGCCGCGCCCGAGAGTCCGGCGGCAACGCCGGCCGACCAGCCACCTCCCAGGCAATGAGCGGCATCAAGGCATGAACGCGGTCACCCCCGGCGAGACTCACGCCAGCGCAACGGTCACGGCGGCCGAGGGCCGGCGGCTGTCCTTCGCGTTCGCCAAGCGCCACGGCGTGCTGGTGCGCGGTGTCGTCGAGGGGACCGCGGACTGTGTCTGCCGCGACAACGCCTCACCGCTCGCCCTCGCCGAGGTGCGCCGTTACCTGCGCCGGCCGATGACAGTCGAGCGGGTATCGGAGGAGGAGTTCGATCTGCTGCTGCGGCATGCCTACGAGGCGGGCTCGGACGCCATGCAGGCGGCGGAGACGCTCGACGAGACCACCGATCTCGCGCACCTCGCCCAGGAGCTGCCCGAGCAGGCCGACCTCCTCGACAGCGAGGACGACGCGCCGATCATCCGCCTGATCAATGCGGTATTCACCCAGGCGGTCAAGGAGAACGCCTCCGACATCCACATCGAGCCGTTCGAGAACCGCCTCGTCATCCGCTTCCGGGTCGATGGCGTGCTGCGCGAGGTGCTGCAGCTGAAGCGCGCGGTCGCGGCTCCGGTCGTGTCACGCGTCAAGGTCATGTCGAAACTCGACATCGCCGAGAAGCGCCTGCCCCAGGACGGCCGCATCGGCCTGCGGGTCGCCGGCCGTGCAGTCGACGTGCGCGTCTCGACCATCCCGGCCGGTCACGGCGAGCGCGTAGTGCTGCGTCTGCTCGACAAGCAGGCCGGCAAGCTCGACCTGGGTTCGCTCGGCATGGATCAGCGGACCCAGGGCGCGATCGACGAGCTGATCCACAAGCCCCACGGGATCATCCTGGTCACCGGCCCGACCGGCTCGGGCAAGACGACGACGCTCTACGCAGCGCTCGAGCGCCTGAACGACAACACCCAGAACATCATGACGGTCGAGGACCCGATCGAGTACTACATCGACGGCATCGGCCAGACCCAGGTCAACACCAAGGTCGAGATGACCTTCGCGCGCGGTCTGCGCGCGATCCTGCGCCAGGATCCGGACGTGGTGCTGATCGGCGAGATCCGCGACCTCGAGACCGCACAGATCGCGGTGCAGGCGAGCCTCACCGGCCACCTGGTGCTCTCGACGCTGCATACCAATACGGCCGCCGGCGCCATCACGCGCCTGCGCGACATGGGCATCGAGCCCTTCCTGCTGTCATCGAGTCTGATCGCCGTGCTGGCGCAGCGTCTGGTGCGGGTGCTCAATCCCGACACCAAGCAGCCCTTCAAGGCCGGCGAGCGCGAACGGCGGCTGCTCAACCTGGGTCCCGGCGACCCGTCCCCGACGCTCTACCGCCCGGGCCGCGACTCGGCCGGCGGCTATCGCGGCCGCACCGGCATCTACGAGCTCATCGTGGTCGACGATGCGATGCGCGACATGATCCACGACGGCAAGTCGGAGCACGAGATCGAGCGCCACGCGCGCCTCAGCACGCCGTCCATCCGCGACGATGGCCGGGCGCGCGTGCTGCGCGGCGACACCACACTCGAGGAAATCCTGCGGGTGACCCGCGAGGATTAATGGGAGCATTCGAATATACCGCCCTCGATGCTGCCGGCAAGGAGCACAAGGGCATCCTCGAAGGCGACACCCCGCGCCACATCCGCCAGCTGCTGCGCGAGCAGCAGCTGCTCCCGGTAACCGTCGCCGAAGCCGCGCAGAAGGAGGCGAAAGCCCAACGGTCCTTCAGCCTGATCCGGCGCGTCTCGCCGACCGACCTCGCGCTCTTCACCCGCCAGCTCGCCACGCTGGTGCACGCCGGGCTGCCGCTGGAGGAATCGCTGCTGGCCGTCTCGCAGCAGACCGAGAAGCCGCGCGTGCAGAGCATCGTCCTCGGGGTGCGATCCCGCGTCATGGAGGGCCACACGCTCGCGGATGGCTTCGCGGAATTCCCGCGTGTGTTCCCCGAGATCTACCGCGCCACGGTCGCAGCCGGCGAGCAGTCCGGACATCTCGACAACGTGCTCGAGCGGCTCGCCGACTACACCGAGAGCCGCGAGCAGATCCGCCAGAAGGTGCTGGCGGCGCTGCTCTATCCGATCGTCCTCACGGTCATGTGCTTTGCGATCGTGTCGGGCCTGCTGGTATTCGTGGTGCCGAAGGTGGTCGCGGTGTTCGAGTCCGCCAAGGGCAAGCTGCCCCTGATCACCCGGGCGCTGATCGCCACCAGCGACTTCCTGCGCCATTACGGGCTCTACCTCGCCATCGCCCTGGCGCTCGGCGTCTGGCTGTTCCGCCGCTGGCAGCGCGATCCGGCCGCCAAGCGCCGCGTGCAGCGCTTCCTGCTCACGGTGCCGATCGTCGGCAAGCTCTCGCGCGGCTTCAACACCGCGCGCTTCACCCGCACCTTCAGCATCCTGGCGGCGAGCGCGGTGCCGGTGCTGGAGGCCTTGCGGATCGCCGGCGAGGTGGTCACCAACCTGCCGATGCGGGATGCGGTGGCGGATGCTGCGGCGCGCGTGCGCGAGGGCGCGCCGATCGGGCGCTCGCTGGCGGTCAGCCGCATGTTTCCGCCGATGACGATCCACCTGATCTCGAGCGGCGAGTCGAGCGGGGAGCTCGAGAGCATGCTGGAGCGGGCCGCCATCAGCCAGGAGCGCGAGCTCGATGCCCTGCTTGCCGCCATGGTGGGCCTGCTGGGCCCGTTGCTCATCATCCTGATGGGCGTGTTCGTCATGGGCATCGTCTTTGCCATGCTGCTGCCCATCTTCGAGATGAATGCCCTGATCCACTGACGCGCCCGGCGCGCTTCCCGTGGCCCTGGCGGCGCCGCCGGGGCCGCATTCCGGGCACGGTTCACAAAATCGGCACCCGCGACATTGCAGTCGCAAGGGGATCTGATTTAAGTTCGCGCCGTCCAATTCCTGCCTGCCGTCCCGCATGAGCGAGAAGCCGGAATCAGACGAATTCGAGGACGAAGAAGCCGACGAGCCCGTCATCGGCGACGGTGACGTGGACCTCGATCAGGTCATCAAGGACCTCGACCTCGCCAAACGCCGCGGCCAGAAGGCCGGCGACCCGGCGTGGCGGCGCCTCGAGCGGCTGCTCGAGGACAAGCACACCGCCGAGCTCACCAGCGACTTCGAGGACTACGAGATCGGCGACGAGGGCGATACGCCCCCCAAGAGCCGGCGCAAGCCGCGCAACTGATTCCCGCGCAGGGCGGCAAACGCGCGTGCGGCCCTTCAGTGAAAGTCCCGCGAGCGGGTCGTGAGCTGCCCGAGGAGCGCCGAGCGGTCGATGAGCCGCCGGGCGATCACGTGCATGACGCCGTCCTGATGCTGCAGCTCGCCGTGCACCTCGAGGAGGCGCGACTCGATGAGCGCGCGGCGCTGCGCGGCACCTACCCGCTCCCACACGATGACGTTCACCTGGCCGCTCTCGTCCTCGAGCGTGACGAAGGTGACGCCGCTCGCGGTGGCGGGGCGCTGGCGCATGAGCACGATCCCCGCGGTCCGCACCGCAGCGCCGTTGGCGGCGCCGCCGAGCTCGCTCGCAGTCATGAGTGAATCCGCCCGCAGCCGCTCACGCAGCAGTGCCAGCGGATGCCGGCCGAGCGTGAGTCCGACCGAGGCGTAGTCGGCCACGATCTCCTCGCCTTCGCCGGGCTTCTCGAGCAGCGGCCGGCCTTCCGCGAAGTCCGCGCCGCCCTGTGCCGCGGCCGCCGCGAGCGGCAGCGGCCGCTCGGTGCCGGCGACCTCCCAGAACGCCATGTGCCGGTTGCCGCTCAGGGAGGCAAAGGCGCCGGCCGCGGCGAGAGCCTCGAGGTCGCCGCGATCGAGTCCGGCCCGCGCGGCGAGCTGCGGCACGCCGGCGAAGGGCTGCAGGGCGCGCGCGGCGATCAGGCGCTCGGCGCCGGCCTGTGAAAGCGACTTCACCAGCCGCAGCCCCAGGCGCAATGCCGGCTCGCCGTCAGCCCGGGGCTCGAGCGTCGAGTCCCAGAGCGAGACGCAGGCATCCACCGGACGCACCTCGACGCCGTGGGCGCGTGCATCGCGCACCAGCTGTGCGGGAGCGTAGAAGCCCATCGGCTGGCTGTTGAGCAGCGCGCAGGTGAAGGCCGCCGGCTCGTAGCACTTGAGCCAGGCCGAGTCGTAGACCAGCAGCGCGAAGCTCAGGGCATGAGCTTCGGGAAATCCGTAGTCGCCGAACCCCTCCATTTGCCGGTAGATGCGCTCCGCGAACTCATCCGGGTAACCCCTGGCATGCATCCCCGTCAGAAGTCGCTCGCGAAAGGCATCCAGCCCGCCGGTTCTCTTCCAGGCACCCATCGCGCGGCGCAGCGCGTCCGCCTCCCCCGGAGTGAAGCCAGCGGCGACGATCGCGATCTGCATCACCTGCTCCTGGAAGAGCGGCACGCCGAGCGTGCGATGGAGCACCGCGCGCACCTCCTCGCCCGGATACTCGATCGGCTCCAGCCCGCAGCGGCGCCGCAGATAGGGATGGACCATGTCGCCCTGGATCGGGCCGGGACGCACGATCGCGACCTCGATGACGAGGTCGTAGTAGTTGCGCGGCTTAAGGCGGGGCAGCATCGCCATCTGCGCGCGCGACTCGATCTGGAACACGCCGATGGTGTCGGCGCGGCAGATCATGTCGTAGACGCGCGGGTCCTCGGCCGGGAGCTCGCCGAGCGCGTGGCGGGTGCCGCGGTAGCCGTTTACCAGCGCGAACGCACGCTTGAGCGCCGTCAGCATGCCGAGCGCCAAGAGATCCACCTTGAGGAGGCCTAAGTCGTTGAGGTCGTCCTTGTCCCACTGCACCACGGTGCGCTCGGGCATCGCCGCGTTCTCGATCGGTACGAGCTCCTCGAGCGCCCCCGCCGCGATCACGAAGCCCCCGACGTGCTGCGACAGATGCCGCGGGAATCCCGGGAAAGCGATGAGCTCGCGCGCGAGCGGCAGCAGACGGCTGAGCCAGGGGCTCGCGGTATCGAAACCGGCCGCGCGCAGGAGTTCGGGCATGGCCTGGCTCCCGTCCCACCACTGCATGACCTGGGAGAGCCGAGTGCTCTCTGCGGGGGTGAGACCGAACACCTTGGCGAGATCGCGCAGCGCGCTGCGCGAGCGGTACATGATCACCGTGGCAGCGAGGGCGGCACGCTCGCGTCCGTACTTGGCGTAGACGTACTGCAACACCTCCTCACGCCGCTCGTGCTCAAAGTCGATG
>DASPOP010000319.1:0-5280 GCA_035625955.1 Steroidobacteraceae bacterium
CGGCGGCACTGCCGAGGCGGAACAGGTCGGTCGAGCTGCGGATTTTCAGGAATTCCTGAAAGCGCGCCGTGACGGCCGCGATGGTTGCAGGATCCGGGACGGGCTTTGAGGTCAGAAGCGGCGAGAGAGTGCTCATGTTGGCCGCATTGTTGCCGGTGTTCTGCGGCGGCAGCCCGACGCTCCAGTTGTTGACCGAGCCGTCCCAGTAGATGCGGTTGAAGTAGTCGCCGGAGTTGTAGCTGTTGCTGTCGCCGGACTTCGAGCGCAGGAGGTCATCCGCGCCGTGGACGAAGGCCACTCCTTCAGCGAGCAGCACGAGCGACAGCCCGACCACCTGGGCGCGGCCGGTGTCGGCAACGCTGATGGTCGCGGGGTGCTTGTACTCGCTGATGTCGAACAGCGTCTCGTTGTCGTGGCACGCCGCGTACACGAGGTTCTCCTGCGGCTGCTTCGTGTAACCGGTGGGGCTGCCGAAGTAGTCGACCTGGGCGCCGGTCACGTTGGCGTTTAGCGGGAAGCTCGCGAGGTTGCCCGCGAGCCCGACGCTGATGCGGTTCTGCAGGACGAACGCCGCATCGCCCGAGCCCATGCTGCAGTCGGGCGTATCGCTCGGGTTCAGGTCGTAACACAGGCCGTTGATGAACCCCTGGTGAGCGGTCAGGGCCGACCCGCTGTCGAAGGGGCTGCCGCCGCGCACGCCATCGCGCAGCCGGTCGTTGAAGGTGCCGATGCCGGTGCCGGCCATGTTGGCCTGAGTCGCGGGCGTGATCACCGCCGACACGGCGGCGTTCGGCGTCCAGCCCTCGCCGTAGAAATAGGTGTAGCCGCGCCCGTCCCCCACCGCCACGGCGTTGACTGCGCCGAGCGCCTGCAGCATCGCGGCCTTCGGGATCAGGCCCATCGTGTCGAAACGGAAGCCATCGACCTTGTACTGATCGGCCCAGCGCACCAGGGTGTCGATCATGAGCTTCGCCATCATCTTCCGCTCGGTCGCGGTGTCGGCGCAGCAGGAGAAGCTCTCGACCGCCCCATTGCCGTCGAGCCGGTGGTAGTACCCGGGAACGATCTGATCGAGAACGGAGTGCGGATCCTCGCCGCTGGCGCTCGTGTGGTTGTAGACCACATCCAGCACCAGCCGCAGCTTGAGGCCGTGCAGCGCCTCAACCATCTGCCGGAACTCGAGCACGCGCGTCAGCCCGTTGGTGGGATCCGAGGCGTAGCTTGCCTGCGGCGCGCCGTAGTGAAACGGATCGTAGCCCCAGTTGTAGCAGTCGGTTCCCTGAGCGGCGATCACGTCCTGCTCGGCTTTCGTGTCGCTGCCGGTGGACACACGAATGTTAGGGTTCACGCAGGTCAGTGCATCGACCGAGGCGAAATCCGTCGCCGGCAGCAGGTGCACGTGCGTGAGACCCGCGCCGGCCAGCGCCTTCAGGTGCTGCATGCCGTTGCTGGTGAGGTCGGTGAAGGCGAGAAATTTGCCCTGGTGTGCCGGCAGCACGGTCGAGTCGTTGACGGAGAAGTCGCGCACGTGCAGCTCGTAGACGACGCTGTCGGTGGGAGTCGCACTCGTGGGCGGCAGCGCTCCGGGCCAGCCCGCCGGGGTCACCGCGGCATCGGCGAGGTTGACGACCATCGCGCGCGTGCTGTCGCCGTTCAGCGTGACCGCATACGGGTCGCTCACGGTATTGGTCACCACCGCGCCGTAACCGAGGATGGAAGGGGCCGCGCGGCTGAACACCTGGATCGAGTAGGTGTAGTACGCCGTGTTGGTCCAGGAATTATCGGGCGCCGTGTAGCTCCACACGCCGGTCGAGGAGTTCTCCGTCATCGGCACCGCGACCGGATTCGGCGCCGCGGCGTTGGCGTAGACGTTCAGCTGCACGCTGTTCGCGGTCGGCGCCCAGAGCCGGAAGGTCGGCACATCGGACGCATCGAAGATCACGCCGAGCGCGATGCCCGCCGCGCTGATGCCGTACACGGCATCGAGCACCGGGCCGGTCTGCACCTGCGTGCCGTTGGTCGGAGTGGATCCGGAGTACTGCACGACCGCCAACTGGTCGCGCAGCAGCGCAGCGGCCTGCGCTGCAGTCCCCGCGGGCACCAGCAGGGCGATTGCGCTCGCGTACTGCGGGAAGGCCGCCTGCTGGGCGGCGGTCAGCGCTCCGACGGAGAGCGTGACACCACCGGGGTTGTCGTTGCCGCTGATATCGTTCGCGCCCGCGGCAAGTGCGGCGTTCGCGGAGTAGTAGAGCTTGTAGCTGTGCGAGGCGTCCGCCCCGGGCCAGACGATGGTGCCCGCATCGAGCCAGACCGCCTGGGCATGGCCGAGCAGGATGGTGTTGCCACCGCCGCCGCCACCACCACCGCCCCCGCCTCCATAACCCGACCCGCCGCCGCCACCGCATCCCGTCAGCAGCAGCAGCGCCATCAGGCTGACGGGCGAAATCCGGGGGCAGGCGCGGCTCATGGGCGCCAATTATCGGCACATCCGCTGCGGTGCGGCGCCCGGGGGCATTCGTATTCATGCCGGGTTCTTTGCGCCTATACTCTTCCCGCCAGGGGGGACCGGGTTGAATAGCGACAGGGCTCACGGACGTGTGCCGGGAAAGGCCACGTCATTTGACATTGCATACCAGGCCGGGGTGTCCCAGCCGACGGTGTCGCGCGCCCTGCGCGGCAGCCCGCGCGTCAGCGAGGAGACGCGCAAACGGGTGCTCGCCGTCGCCGAGCAACTCAACTACCGGGTCGACAAGAACGCCTCGAACCTGCGCTTTCAGCGCTCCAACACCCTGGCGCTGCTCATCTTCGAGGATCCGACCTCGGACGACTCGGCGATCAACCCGTTCTTCGTCGCGATGCTGGGCTCGGTCACGCGCGCCTGCGCACAGCGCGGCTACGACCTGCTGGTCTCGTTCCAACATCAGGCCGGCGACTGGCACAAGGAATACGAGGACAGCCGCAAGGCCGATGGTCTGATCCTGCTCGGCTACGGCGACTACCTGCTGTATCGCGAGCGCCTCGAGCGCCTTACCGAGCAGGGGACTCACTTCGTACGCTGGGGCGCGGTGGAGCCGGGCCAGCCGGGGCTGTCGATCGGGTCCGACAACGTCCAGGGAGGCTCCGAAGCCGCGCGGCACCTGCTCAAGCTCGGGCGGCGCCGGCTCGCCTTTCTCGGCGGCGTCTCGCGCGGCTGCCCGGAGTTTCTCGATCGCTACCGCGGCTTCCAGCAGGCGCTCGCCGAGGCGAACGCACCCGTGAGCGCGGCACTGCAGGTGGATGCCATCAGCACCGAGCAGGCCGGCTACGCCGCCGTGGGCGAGCTGCTCGCGCGCGACGTGCCGTTCGACGCCATCGTCGGCGCGAGCGATCTGATCGCGCTCGGAGCCATGCACGCGCTGCAGGAATGCCGGATTGCGGTGCCCGCCGACGTTGCCGTCGTCGGCTTCGATGACATACCGGCTGCCGGGCTCGTCAACCCGCCGTTGACGACCATCGCGCAGAACACGCGTCTCGCCGGCGAAGTGCTGGTCGAAACCCTGCTGAGCCGGATCCGCGACGAGCCGGCCGAGGCACGCGTGCTGCCGGCGCGGCTCGTAGTGCGCCGCTCTTGCGGCGCACCGCCCGGCCTCAGCTCCGCGGCAGAGCGCGGCACGCCGCCGCGAGCTTGACGGCGAACTGATCGACCGACAGGCGCGCATCCGCCCACGGATCGAGCGAAGCCGAAGCCAGCCCGAGAGTAAGCGGAAAGTAGCGGTGGCTGACCGTGGTCAGCACGTGCCCGTTCGCGTCACGCACTGCGCCGGCGAGCGCGGCGCCGCCAAGGAAATGAGTACGTGTCGGGTCCACGGCCGGATTCGCCATCAGCTGCGTCCGCGTTGGATGCGACGGCTCGAGCTCCTCGAACGTCACCTGGATCGTGACCCCTGCCGGCAAGGGTACCTCGCGGAATGCGCGCGTCAGGGCAGTGGCGACCGCCGACTCGACCGTCCTGCGCTCATCCTCTCCGAAGGCCGGCATCTTCGCCGCGACCGCCGGCGCGAACTCGACCGTGGTGACCGGCGGCGCCGCAGCCCCCGATGCGCCGCCGAGCACGGCAGCCGCGGCGAGCGCCAGCGCTCGTGTCCATGTCATCCTGTTCATCGCCCGCACTCCTTGATCATTTGTCAGGCTGGGCGCGCCCTAGTTCAACGCCCTCGCCGCCGCGTCCGGCTGGGGAACGCGCAGCACCAGCAAGCCCGCCACCAGGAAGCTCGCTCCACCCAGAGTGAGCGCGTGGATAGGCGCCCCACCGAACAGCGTGCGCAGCAGGAATCCGAGCACGGTCGCCGCGACCAGCTGGGGAATCACGATGAAGAAGTTGAAGACGCCCATGTAGAGGCCCATCTTCTGCGCCGGCAGACTGTCGGAGAGCAGCGCATAGGGGAGCGACAGCACAGAGGCCCAGGCGAAGCCCATGCCGACCATGCTGAGCAGCAGCCAGTAGTGGTTGCGGATCACCAGAAACGACAGTAGCGCCGCGGCTCCGAGCCACACATTCACGAGGTGGCTCAGCCGCAGCCCGAGCCTGCGCACCATGAAGGGAATGACGGCGGCCGCGAGCGCCGCGAAGCCGTTGTAGGCCCCGAACAGCACGCCCACCCAGTGGGCACCGCGCGTGAACGCCTCGGAGTGCGGATCGCTCGAGCCGAAGTGCACCTGCGCCACGGCGGCGGTGGTGTAGATCCACATGGAAAAGAACGCCAGCCAGGAAAAGAACTGCACCGGTGCCAGGCGGCGCATCGCCTCCGGCATGGTCGCGAGGTCGCGCATGAAGGTGGTCAGGGCGCCGGCACGCAGCCCGCGTCCGTGCAGATACTGTGCCACGCCCCAGAGCAGCGCCCCGCCGCACACCAGATAAAGCTGCCGGTCGAGCGCCAACGCGTAGATCAAGGCGATGAGCACGAGTGCGCTCACCGCCCAGCCAACGCCCCGACGGCGCTCGCGGCCCGGGTCGACTGCGGCGGACGGGCCAGGGGGGCGCGCGTCAACGAAAGCCAGCAGCTCCTCGGGGGGATATTCGCGCGAGCGCACGACCGTCCACAGGATGGAAGTGAGCAGCACGGCGGCGCCGATCTCGAAGGCGTAGCGGACCGTGTCGGGAATGCCGCCGCTACCGTCCGCGGTTGCCGCGTGATCGGCGACGCCGGCGCGCGCCAGCAGCCACGGCAGCACGCTCCCTGCCACCGCACCCGCTCCGATGAAGAAGCTCTGCATCGAGTAACCGGCGGGACGCTGACTCGG
>DASPOP010000320.1:0-2610 GCA_035625955.1 Steroidobacteraceae bacterium
CGGCCGCTTCGTCGATGCGAATGTCCACTGTCAGAAGCTCTTCGGCCTGGACCGCGCACGGCTCCTGCAGGTGGGGCCGGTCGAGCTCTCCCCGCCGATGCAGCCCGACGGGGTGCCATCCGGCGAGCGTGCGCGCGCCTACATCCAGCAGGCCCTCGAGGGCGGCTCGCCGGTGTTCGAGTGGTCGCACAAAAACGCCGTCGGCCGCGAGATCATCTGCGAGGTGCGCCTGGTGCGGCTGCCGAGCGGCAGCCGGCGCCTGGTACGCGGCAGCATCGCCGACATCTCCGAGCGCAAGCGCGCCGAGCGCGTGGCCGCCGCCGAGCGCGAGGTTTTCGAGCAGGTGACGCGCAACGCCTCGCTCCCGCAGGTGCTGGCGGCAGTCACCAGTCTGGTGGAGTCGGTGGGTGTCGGCACCGTGTGCTCGGTGAGCGTGCTCGCCGAGGGGGGCGGCGCCTTCGCCTACATGGTCGCGCCGCAGCTGCCGGACGCGATGCGCGTGGCTCTGGAGCGCGCCAGCATCGACATCCGCAACGGCTCGTGCGCCGCGGCCGTATATCTCGGCCGCCAGGTGCTGGTGGCGGACGTCGCCAAGGATCCGTTCTGGCTCGAGCGGCGCGACGTGGCGCTCGCCGCGGGGCTGCGCACCGCGTGGTCGACGCCCATCAAGGCGGCCGGCGGCACCGTGCTGGGATCGCTCGGGGTGTACCGCGTCGAGCCCGGGCTGCCGACGCCGCACGATCTGCAGATCATGGCGCGTGCCGCACAGCTCGCCGGCATCGGGATCGAGCGCCGCCTCGCCGAGGCGGCCCTGCGCGGCAGCGAATCCAAGTTCCGCGGGCTGTTCGAGAGCATCGCCGAAGGGGTGTATCAGAGCGGCCGCGACGGGCGGCTGCTCTCGGTCAATCCCGCCTTCGTGTCCATGATGGGCTACGCGAGCGCCGAGGAGCTGTACGCGCTGCCGGGCGCGGCTGCGCTCTACTGGGACCCCGCCGACCGCGCCGAATTCACCCGCCGGATCGAAGGCGAGGGCGAGATCCGCGACGCGGAGTTCCTCATGCGCCGCCGCGACGGACAGCAGCTGGTGATCCTCGAGAACTCCCGCCCGATGCGCGACGCCTCCGATCTCATCATCGGCTACGAGGGCACGATCCGCGACATCACCGCCCGCAAGCGCGCCGAGCAGGCCATGTTCGCCGAGAAGGAACGCGCGCAGGTGACGCTGCAGTCGATCGGCGACGCGGTGATCGCCACCGACGCCGAGGGGCGCATCGAGTATCTCAATCCGGTTGCCGAGAATCTCACCGCCTGGAGTCTGGCGGAGGCGCGCGGCCAGCCGCTGGGAGCGGTGCTCAAGCTCGTCAACGAGCTGACGCGCGAGCCGATCGGCAATTCGCTCGCCGGCGCCCTGGGGCGCGGCGAGAGCAGCGGCGCCACCGACCACACCGTGCTCATCACGCGCGCCGGCAACGAGGTCGCGATCCAGGAGTCGGCCGCGCCGATCTCCGACCGCGCCGGCCGGGTGATCGGTGCCGTGGTGGTATTCCACGACGTCACCCGCGAGCGGCGCCTGAAGCGCGCGCTCGCCTACCAGGCGAGCCACGACGCGCTCACCGGGCTCATCAACCGGCGCGAGTTCGACAACCGGCTGCACTCGGCGCTGCTGTCCGCGCAGCGCGGCGAGGGAGCGTACGCGCTGCTCTACATCGATCTCGACCAGTTCAAGGTGGTGAACGACACCTGCGGCCACCAGGCAGGCGACCGGCTGCTGCGCGATGTGACGGGGCTGCTGCAGACGCGGGTGCGCACCACCGACACCATCGCGCGGCTCGGGGGCGATGAGTTCGGCGTGCTGCTCGAGGGCTGCGCCATCGAGCAGGCGACGCGCATCGCCGAGGGCATCCGCCAGGCGATCCGCGATTTCCGCTTCGTGTGGGGCGCGAGCACCCTGTCGGTGGGAGCGAGCATCGGCATCGTGCAGATCCGCGCCGAGACCGAGACCGTCACCCAGGTGATGAGCGCGGCCGACATCGCCTGCTACGCGGCCAAAGACGCCGGGCGCAACCGCATTCACGTCTACGACGCCGACGGCGTCTCCCACCGCCACCGCGAGATGCAGTGGGTGTCGCGCGTCACGCGCGCCGCCGAGGACAACCGCTTCGAGCTGTTCTTCCAGCCGATCGTGCCGCTCGGATCCGCCACCGGACCCGACTTCCACGAGCTCACCGTGCGGCTGCGCGACGACGGCGGCGAGCTGGTGCCGCCTTCGGAGTTCATTCCGGCGGCCGAGCGCTACAACGTCATGCCGGTGATCGACCGCTGGGTGGTGAAACGCGCTCTCTCGCTGCTCGAGGAGCGCGCGCGCCGCGGGCAGCCCCTGCCGATGCTCGCCGTCAACCTGTCCGGAACCTCACTCAACGAGCAGTCGTTCGTCGACTTCGTCCTGCAGAGCGTCAACGACCCTGCCATCGCGGCCGCCCTGTGTTTCGAGATCACCGAGACCGCGGCCGTCACGAGCCTGTCGAATGCGCGCTATCTCATGCGGGAGCTAAAGGCGCGCGGCTGCAAGTTCTCGCTCGATGACTTCGGCACCGGCGTGTCGTCCTTCGT
>DASPOP010000321.1:0-18030 GCA_035625955.1 Steroidobacteraceae bacterium
CCTGTTCAGTCTGATCCGTCAGCAGCGGGCGGCTCCGGTCGAGATGTTCAAGCCCGAGCCGAGAGCACCCGTCGAGAGCCGCGCCAGGCTCAGCCTCACAGAGCTCGGAAGCACCTGGCACGTCATTCTCGGCGTTTCGGCGCAGGCGACCCCGGAGGAGATTGAGGCCGGCTATCACGCGCGTCTCGCGGAGTGCGATCGAATTCGTTCTGCGGCCGGCGAAAGTGCCGCTGCCAGGCAGGCCGCAGAGACGCGCCGCGCGCAGGTCGGCGACGCCTACGAGTTCATCCGGCAGGTCAGGCGCTGAACGGACGCCGCGATGACCGTCAGCACCGACTATCTGGCGTACGTCCTCGACCAGCTGGCCGCGCTGGGAGGTGTCAGCTCGCGGCGCATGTTCGGCGGGGCGGGGCTGTACTGCGACGAGTTCTTTTTCGGGCTGATCTCGCACGACACGCTGTACCTGCGGGTCGACGATTCGAACCGCGCCGACTACACCGCGCGCGGCGCGGGGCCTTTCCGGCCGTTCGCGGACCGGCCGGAGCTCAGCATGAGCTACTACGAGGCTCCGGCGGACGTGCTGGAAGACGCACGCGCGCTCGCCGAGTGGGCGCGCCGCTCGGTCGGGGTCGCGATGCGCGCGCCACCACCCAGAGAGAAAAAGGCCCGGCGGAAAAAGACCGGGCGGAAAAGGACCGGGCGGAAAAAGACGCCGTGACTGCGGCGCGCCCCGCCGACCCGCGTCGTGCCTGTCAGTCTCCCACGCGAATCACCAGTGCATCCACCTCGGCAGCCTGCAGCTGCTTGCGCACCTTGTTGAGCTCGGCGAGGTTCGTGATCGGGCCGATGCGCACGCGGTGCCAGACGTCGGCATCCACCGCCACGCGCTGCACCTTGGCCTCGACGCCCTGGAGCGCGAGCTGCCTGCGCACCCGCTCGGCGTCGGCTTCGTTGCGGTAGGAGCCGGCCTGCAGCACGTAGACGCCCGGCCGCTCGATCGGTGCACCCGCGGGCAGATCGCGCTTGACGTCCTTGTCCTTCTCCGGCACCACCACTTCGAAGTTCGGCAACATCTGATAGAAGTCGTATTTCTCGGAAGGTTTGCCGGGAGCGGCGGCGCCCGCGTCACCCGCGGCGGGCGCGGTGCGGTGCGGATCGGGGCGCGGCGTGTCGGCCATCTCGGCCGCCCTGTGAGCCTTGCCGCCGGCGTAGACGAAAGCCACGGTCGCGAGGACGGCTCCGGCCAGCAGGCCGTAACCGAACTCGCGCCAGCGCGAGAAATCGAGCGGGCGGCGCGTGGTTCTCTTGTAGTCGCGGGTGGTGAGTCGCGCCATTAGGTGAGGATGGTGCGCGCCGCTCACATGGTCTCGGGCGCCGATACGCCGAGCAGCGTGAGCCCGTTGCGCACCACCTGCTGCACGCCGAGCACCAGCGCCAGGCGCGCGTTGCGCAACGCTGCGTCCTCGACGATGAACACCTGAGCGTTGTAGTAGGTGTGGAAGGCGTTGGCGAGCTCGCGCAGGTAGTGCACCAGCGCGTGCGGCGCGCGATTGGCCGCCGCCTGCTCGAGTACCTCGGGGTAGCGGCTGAGCGCCTGCAGCACCGCCTGCTCGTGGCTGTCGGTGAGCGCGCCGACGGCGGCGAGCCCCGCGGCACGGTCGAAGGCGAGGCCGCGCGCGGCGAGCTGCTTCATGACGCTCGCGACCCGGGCGTGCGCGTACTGGATGTAGTACACCGGATTCTCGTTGGTGCGCGACTTGGCGAGCTCGAGATCGAAGTCGAGCGGCTGGTCGTGGCTCCTCATGAGGTAGAAGAAGCGGCAGGCGTCGTTGCCGACCTCCTCGCGCAGCTGGCGCAGCGTCACGAACTGCGCCTCGCGCTTGCCCATCGGGATCTTCTCGGCGCCGCGGAACAGGCTCACGAACTGGATCAGCATCACCTCGAGGCAATCGCCCGGCTGGCCCATGGCCATGAGTCCGGCGCGCACGCGCGCCACGTAGCCGTGGTGATCGGCGCCCAGCACATCGATCAGATGCGCGAAGCCGCGCTCGCGCTTGGCGAGGTGGTAGGCGATGTCGGAGGCGAAGTAGGTCTTCTGGCCGTTCTCGCGCACCACCACCCGGTCCTTCTCGTCGCCGAACTCGGTGGCGCGGAACCAGAGGGCCCCCTCCTGGCGATAGAGGCGTTTCTGGGCTTCGAGCACCTCGAGCGCATGATCGATCGCGCCCGAGTCGACGAAGGCGCGCTCGGAGGTCCACTGGTCGAACACCACGCCGAACTCCGCCAGATCCTCGCGGATGTCGCTGAGCATCGCCTCGAGCGACAGCTCGAGCACCTGGCGGAAGCCGCCGCTGCCGAGGAGCGCGCGCGCGCGCGCGATCAGCGCATCGATGTAGGCGTCCTTGTCGCCGGCGGGAGCGTCGGGCGGCAGACTGGCGAGCACCGCGGCGGCCGGCCGGCGCAGCGTCGCCTCGCTGGCCGCGGCCATCAGGTCCTGCGCCAGCACGCGCACGTAGTCGCCGCGGTAGCCGTTCTCCGGGAACGGCAGCTCCTCGCCGCAGCGCTCGAGATAACGCACCCAGGCGCTCACCGCGAGAATGTCCATCTGCCGGCCGGCGTCGTTGACGTAGTACTCGCGCGCGACCTGGTAGCCGACGGCCGCGAGGATGTTGGCGAGCGTGGCGCCGTAGGCGGCCTGGCGGCCGTGGCCGACGTGCAGCGGCCCGGTGGGGTTGGCCGAGACGAACTCGACCAGCACGCGCTCGCCGGCGCCCGCGCGGCTCTCGCCATAGCGCGCGCCGCGCAGGTGGATGCTCTCGAGCTCGTGGGCATAGGCCGCGGGACTCAGGTGGAAGTTGACGAAGCCGGCGCCGGCGACTTCCGCGCGTGCCACGAGCTCATTGGCTGGCAGCGCCGCGACGATCGCGGCGGCGAGCTCGCGCGGCGGAACGCGCGCGGCCTTCGCCAGGCGCAGCGCCACGTTGCTGGAGAAGTCGCCGTGCTGCGCCTCGCGGGTGCGCTCGACGACGACGGCCGAGGCGGGCGGCGCTTCCTTCAGCATGCCGCCGGCGAGCCTGGTCAATGCGGCCGAGAGCAGCTGCTCGAGTTCCTGCTTCAAGAGTGTGCTTCGGGGATGCAAAACGCGCGCAGCACGCGCCTCGCGGGGAGTTTACCCGAAGCAGGCGTAGACTCGCCCCCCATGCAACGCCGCGAGCTGCTGAGATTCTCCAGCGCCCTGACGCTGCTGGCCGCGCCGTGGCTCGTCCGCCCGGTGCGTGCGGCCGAGCTCCCCGCGGAGGTCGCGGGGGTCGCGCTGCCACGCACACCGCTGGCCTTCGCGGCCGCGGCTTATGCGCGTGCCCACTGTCCCGACTACCTCTTCAATCACTGCATGCGCACGTTTGTCTTCGGTGCGCTGCAGCTCAGCCGTGAGTCGCGCGCCTATCGCGCCGAGGCGGCCTTCGTCGGCGCGACCTTCCACGATCTCGGTCTTCTGCCCGAGTTCGAGAGCCCGAGGGCCTCTTTCGAGATCGACGGCGCGAATGCGGCCGAGCGCTGGGTGCGCGACCACCAGGGAGCGGCGGATGAGGCCGACCTCATCTGGCACGCCGTCGAGATGCATGATGGCGCTTTCGCGCTCACCCGCCGGCAGGGGCCGGAGGCCATGTTGGTCGCGATGGGCGCCGGTACCGACGTGTACGGCCCGGATCCCGGCGAACTCGAGGATCGGCAGATCACCGAGGTGCTCGCCGCCTTTCCCCGCCTCGGGTTCAAGCGGCGCTTCACCGCGCTGCTCGTCGATCACTGCGAGCGCAAGCCCGACTCGCAGCGCGCGACCTGGCTCGAGGGCCTGTGCCGCGCGCACGTGGCGCACCCGGGCGCGGATGATGCGGTGGAGCGGCACATCGCCGCCGCCTCGTTCGCCGAATAGCTGCGCCCGCCGGGCCTTTCGCTTTCAGAAGAGCTCGAGCGGATCGACATCGAGCGCCCAGCGCACACGCTGCGCGCTCTTTTGCGCCTCGACCTGCGGCAGCCAGCCGTCGAGGAACTGATGCAACGGCCGCCGCTCACTGCTCTCGACCAGCAGTTGCGCATGGTAGCGACCGGCGCGCTTCGCCATGGCCGCCGGCACCGGCCCCAGGAGCTTCAGTCCCCGCGGCGGCGCGCCGGCCGCGGCGCGCGCCGCGCTGAGGAAGCCGAGTGCCGCCTCGCGCGTCCTGCCGGAGGCACGCAGTGCCGCCAGCCGGCTGAAGGGCGGCCATGATGCCTGCAGCCGCTCGGCGAGCGCGGCCTCCGCGAAGCCGTCGTAGCCGCGCTCGAGCAGGCTCATGAGCAGCGGATGCTGCGGGAACTCGGTCTGGATCAGCACCTCGCCCGGTCTGGCGCCGCGCCCCGCGCGGCCCGCCACCTGCACCACGGTCTGCGCGAGCCGCTCGGGCGCGCGGAAGTCGCTGCTGAAGAGTCCCTGGTCGGCGTTGAGCACCACGACCAGCGTCACGTTGGGGAAGTCGTGACCCTTGGTCACCATCTGCGTGCCTACGAGAATCCGCGCCTCGCCCGAGGACATGCGCCGCACGACCTCGTCGAGATCGCCGCGCCGGCGGACGACATCGCGGTCGAGCCGCACGATGGGCACGCCGGGGAAGCGCGTGCCGAGCGTCGCCTCGATGCGTTCCGTGCCCTGGCCCACCGCCTTCACCGCAAAACCGCATTGCGGGCAGCGCGCGGGCAGCGGCGCATCGGCGCCGCAGTGATGGCAGCGCAGGCGGTCCGCGGCGAGATGCACCGTGAGGCGCGCGTCGCACTCGCGGCAGGGCGCGATCCAGCCGCAGGCGGTGCACAGCAGCGTCGGCGCGTAGCCCCGGCGGTTGAGGAACACGAGCACCTGGCCGTCCGCGGCGAGGTGCCGCTCGATCGCCAGCGCCGCCGGGGCCGAGATGCCGGCTTCGATGGCGTTCACGCGCAGGTCGACGAGCTTGAGAAGCGGCGGTCGCGACTCCCCGGGCCGCCGCAGCAGCCGCAGGCGTGTGTAGCGGCCGCCGGCGACGTTGTTGATTGTCTCCAGCGAGGGCGTCGCGGAGCCGAGCAGCACCGGCACCTGCGCGAGCCGCGCACGCACTACCGCGAGATCGCGCGCCGAGTAACGCAGCGCCCCCTCGTGCTGCTTGAAGGAGGCGTCGTGCTCCTCGTCGACGACGATGAGCCCGAGGTCGGGAAGCGGCGCGAACACGGCCGAGCGCGTGCCGAGCACGACGCGCGCGTGCCCGCTCCACGCCGCCCGCCACGCGCTGAGGCGCTCGTGATCGGTGAGCGCCGAATGCAGCACCGCGAGCGGTGCGGCGAACCGCTCGCGAAAACGGCCGACCAGCTGCGGGGTGAGGCCGATCTCCGGCACCAGCACCAGCACCGCGCGGCCCCGCGCCAGCGCCTCCTCGGTGAGACGCAGGTAGACCTCGGTCTTGCCGCTGCCGGTGACGCCCTGGAGGAGGAAGGCCCCGTAGGCACCCGCGGCCGCCGCGACACGCTCGAGCGCATCGCGCTGCTCGGGCAGGAGCGTCGGTCCCGCGGCGCGCACGTGCACCGGCTCCGGGACCTCGACCAGCGCCACCTCGCGGCTCTCGAGCCAGCCCCGCGTCCGCAGGGCGCGCGCTGCGTCGCGCCAGCTCGCGGAAGTGTCGCTCAGGCTCTCCGCCGACGCGGCGCCATCCCGGGAAAGGAGGAAGTCGAGGAGGGCGCGCTGCTTCGGCGCGTGCCGCGGCTCGCCCGCCGCCGCGGCCTCCCGGCCTTCGCCGGTCACCGTCCAGCGCTCCTCGGTTGCGGCGACGCCGGCGCCGAGGCGCATGAGCTTCGGCAGCGCGGTCGCGAGCACCTGGCCGACGGGGTGGTGGTAGTAATCGGCCGCCCAGCGGATGAGCTCGAGAGCCGAAGCCTCGAGCGCGGGCGCCGCATCCAGCACCTCGAGGACGGGTTTCAGGCGCTCGAGAGGCAGCTCGGACGAGTCTCCGGCCTCCATGACGACGCCCACCAGACGGCGCCGGCCGAACGGGACCCGTACCCGCATGCCCGGCCGGAGCGCGGCGGCGCCTTCCGGCAAGTCGGGGGGGAGGTAGTCGAACAGCCGCCTCAGGGGGGTGTCCAGCGCCACCCTGAATATTTTGTGAACCGATCCCACCGGAAGAGCTAAATCAATGACTTGCGCTTATCGAGGCCGTCAACCGGGCGCTGCCTGCGCGCGTTATACACGCCATGCCCGAGTTTGCTACGCTCGCGTCGCCTTATAGCATGCCGGCCGCACTACACGGCGACGTGGACCTGACGGATCCCGAAGAGCAAACGCAAACCCGTGCGCTGAACCAGTTCCTGGCCGGCGTCGAGCTGAAGGCATTCAAGATCGCCCAGGCGGCGCTGCGGCACGAGGATGACGCCCTCGATGCAGTCCAGGACGCGATGCTGCAGCTGGCGCGGGCTTATTCCGGCCGTCCGCCCGAAGAGTGGAAACCGCTCTTCTACCGGATCCTCGAGAACCGCATCCGCGACATGCAGCGCCGCCGGACCGTGCGCGGCCGCATCATGGCGTGGCTGCCGCTGCGCGGTGAGGATGACGACGAGGACTTTGACCCCGTGGCTCAGGCGCCGAGCCTCGAGCCGCAGCCGGTCCGCCGGCTGGAGCTGGATGAGGCCGTGGGCGCGCTCGAGCAGGCGTTGCAGCGGCTGCCGCCGCGGCAGCAGCAGGCGTTCCTGCTGCGCACGCTCGAGGGCCTCGACGTGGCGGAGACGGCGCGGGCGATGGGCTGCTCGGAAGGCAGCGTGAAGACTCATTACTTTCGCGCAGTGCAGGCACTGCGCGCGCAACTCGGAGAGTTCTGCTTATGAGCCGGGCGGATGAATCACTGACACAGTTCGAGCGCGACGCGAGGGTCGTGCTCGATGAGAGCGTGCGGCGCATCGACGGCCGTACGCGCTCGCGCCTGAACCAGGCGCGTCACGCCGCCCTCGCCGCGACCGGCACGCGCCGCCGCGCGTGGTGGGGCAGCTTTACGCTGATGCCGGCCGCAGGCGCCGTGGCCGCGGCGCTGCTCGTGGCCGTGGTGCTCTGGCACCGTGAGCCCGCCGGCACGCCGCCCGTTGCGCTCGGGGCGCCGCATGCCGCCGCCGTCGAGGACATGGATTTGCTGACAGACAACGACTCGATCGATCTGATCGAGGGTTGGGACGGCTCGTTCTACGAATGGGCGGCCGCGCAGTCCGATGCCGGTGCCGAGAGCAACAGTTGATGTGGATCCATCGTGCCGGTGCGATCGCGGTGCTGAGCGCGCTGATG
Source organism: Steroidobacteraceae bacterium (assembly GCA_035625955.1). GTDB lineage: Bacteria > Pseudomonadota > Gammaproteobacteria > Steroidobacterales > Steroidobacteraceae > 13-2-20CM-66-19. The sequence continues at coordinate 7,322 of DASPOP010000321.1, forward strand.
CTCGGCAGTGCCATCGGCCGCTCGGACGATGCCAGCAAGCCGCCGCCGCAGCCGGCGGCGGGCTTCCTCGAGTTTCTCGGCAGCGTCGACCGGCTCTCGGAGGTGAATCCGAACTACCTTTCGCAGCCGAATCCGGCCAAGGTGGCGCGGCCGGCCGCGAGCGGCGGCACGAGACCGCCGCCCGCCCCGCCGCCTGCCCCGGCGCCGACTCCCTCCGGAGACAAGAACAATGGGTAGCCAGATAACAATCAAACCCCGGATGTTCGCGCTGCTCGCCGCCGTGCTGCTCGCCGCGGCTGCGCCGTGCCTGGCGCAGGAGCCGCCGCCGGCTGCGCCGGCCGCCGCCGCAGCCGCCGCGAGTCCGCCTGCGCCGATGGCTTGGTCGAGCCTCTCGGCCGAGCAGCAGAAGCTCCTGGGTCCCATGGCCAATCAGTGGGGGAGCCTCCCGCCCGAGCGGCAGCAGGCACTCGCCCACGGCAGCGAGCGCTGGCTTGGGATGTCGCCTGAGCAGCGCGACCAGGCGCGCGAGCGCTTCTCGCGCTGGCAGACGCTGCCACCCGAGCAGCGCCATGCACTGCGCGATCGCTGGCAGCGCTTCCAGGCGCTGCCGCCGAAGGAGCAGGAGGCCGTGCGGCAGAACTATCACCGCTTCCAGCAGCTGCCGCCGGCGCAGCGTCAGATGCTGCGCCAGCAGTGGCGCAACGCCACGCCGGAGCAACGCCAGCAGATGGTCGAGCACGCGCGCGAGCAGCGCGCCAAGCGCATGCAGCAGCGCGGCGGCGGGCGCGCGCCGCCGCCCCACATTCGCTGAGTCAGCGATTCCTGGCCTTCGGCTCCCGCACCGGCACGGGGATGTTGCAGACGTCGATCCGCCCGGCCGGCACCTTGAACCATTCCTCGTGACGGTTGCGCCGCGCCTCGACGTAGGCGGCGAAGGTCGGCGTATCGGTGCGCAGCACCTCGAGCACGGCGCGCTCGCCCTCGGGAAGATCCGCGGCGAGGCGCAGCGAGCGGATCGGCGTGCCGGTGTCCGAGCCCTCGTAGAAGCCCAGCGCTCCGTGGCCGCGCGGCAGCACCGACAGCAGCTCCATCCCGCGCAGCACGCGCCCGAGCAGCGTCACGTTGCGGTCGAGATGCCGCGGCGCCTGGCCGATCACCACGTAGAGCTCCGTGCCGCCGCCGGAGTCGACGTCGTTGTCGCGCCCCGCGCCGACCATGCCGTAGCAGTGCACCAGCCAGGCCCGCCCCAGCTGCGCATCCGCTGCCACCGGGAAGCCATCGAGGAAGCCGACCAGAGGCGCGTAAGTGTCAGGATCGGTGATGCGCGTGAGCTGCAGGCCGCGCAACGGCCGCTCGAACTCGGCGGGCAGCGTGCGCTGCGCCTTCTGCAGCGGCTTCTTGCCCGCCGCATCACCCCACTGCACCACGTAGTTGTCCTGCGAGCGCATGAAGGCGAGGCCGTCGAAGTAGCCTTCGCGCGCGAGTGCGGCGACGTTGGCGACGTGATTCGGGGCGAAGACCGGAGCCAGCTCGATGATCACGCGTCCGGCGGCCAGCTCCAGGTAGAGCGTGTACTGCGGGTCGAGCGGCCGCCAGTCGGACGGCGAGGAAGCGGCCAGGACTTCCGCGGTGGTGAGCGGCTTCGCTGCCGGGGTCGCCGGTGCCGCCGGTGCTTGCACGGGCGCCAGCGCGGCGCAAAGCAGCAGCGCCGCGAGCGCCGCCACCGCAGAGCCGCCGTCAGTCGCCCGGAGTCGTCGTCGAGTCTTCATGGGTCCGCTCGTCGCAGTGGGCTGCGGAGATGCTGGTACATCCTTCCGGTCACCTGAGGCGCGTGAAGCCGTCCGCGCTCCAGTCCTCGCTCCCCACCCCGTGATGCACGATGAAGAGACCTTCCGGATCGTAGTGCTTCTTGAGGTCCTTGAGGCGCGGATAGTTCGGGCCGAAGTAGTCCCGCTGCCAGCGCTGATTGAAGAAGTTGCTCTCCGACAGGTACGACCCTGCCTGCGGCGCCACTTTGCGCAACTCGGCGGCCGCGGCATCGATGGCGCGCGCATCACGGTGCGCAGCGTCGAGATCCATGGGCGGCCGCGACTCGCCGGGATACGTGGGCCGCTCGCCGTCGGCAATGATCGCGAGCGCGAAGGCCTCGGTGACCCCGGGGTTCATGGCCGTGTCGAGCGAGGCCTCGACGGCTGCGGGGGGCGCGAACGCGAGTCCCTTGTTGATGTGCAGCCCCACCTCTTTGCGCTGCGAGGCGGAGAACAGCGCCTCGACGAGCCGCGGCTGCGCGGACGGCTCGAGCAATGCGGCCGGCAGCCACAGCGAGTCGTATCCATGGAGGAAGGCGCCGACCTGACCCTGGTCACCCTGCCAATAGCCGTGATTGGGGGATGCGCCGGGCCGCTTGTCCGGAATCATGCTGGGGTTGCCCTGGATCTCCCACCAGCTCTGGGCCTTGTGGCCGCCGGCCCCGAGCTCATCCGTGATCCTGAGGTCCGCTGAGGACTTCGCCCACTCGAAGAACGGCTGCCACACGGCGCGCGCCGCCTCGCGCGACAGGCCCTGCTGCACCATCGAGATCTCGAGGGAGCGGTCGGGCTTCACCTTCACCTGCTCGCCCCAGTGAGGATTGGCGAGTCGCTCGGAGTAGAAGCCGACGAAGCGCGCGATCAGCGTACGGAAGGCGGCATCACTCGAGGCCTGGATCGTGCCCCAGGCGCCGCCGAAGAATTCCGGCAGCTCATGCGTGCGCAGCGTCAGGCGCGTCACCACGCCGAAAGTCCCGCCGCCGCCGCCCTTCAGCGCCCAAAGCAGCTCCGGCTCCTGGGCGGCGTTGACGATGCGCAGCTTGCCGTCGGCGGTGACCACTTCCGCCTCCAGGAGCCCCGCGGCCGCGCTGCCGAAGCCCTTGGAGAAGCTGCCGAAGCCGCCCGACTGCACGAGCCCGGCGACGCCGACGTCGGCGCAGCCGCCGCCCTGCACGTAGCGCCCGGCGCGCGTCGTGACGGCTGTGTAGGCGTCGATCCACATGCAGCCGGCGCCAAGGGAAACCGCGGGCGTCGGCGCCATCTTCCCCACGCAGCCCGCGCCCACGAAGTCATCGTGCAGCCGGATGTCGGTGAGCGCGCGCATCCATATGAGGAGCGAGGCCGGCGCGTTCGAGGTGCCGAGATAACTGTGGGCGGCGCCTTTCACCACGACGCGCAGGTTGTGCGCGCGCGCGAAATTCACCGCGTGGGCCACGTCCTGCGCGTTGCGCGCCTTGACGGCGTAGGCGCTCGGCGCGGGCGTCCAGGCATCGAGCCAGCCCGACACCTGCGTGCCGCCGGGCTGATCGCCGATATAGAACGGATTGTTCAGGTTTTGCGACACGTCGGCACAGGCTGCGCCTCCCGCCTCGGCGAGGCAGGGGGCGAAGAGCGCCTGCGGCTCGAGGAGGTTGCCGCCGACCGCGGCCCTGAGCTCATCCCACTGCGCGGGCGTCGGCCAGTAAGGATCGCCGGGACGCACTCGGGCGAAGGGAGACATGACGCGTGCCGCGAGCTGCGCCGGCGCGCTGAGAGCGAGCGGCAGTGCCGCACCGAGCTTCAAGAGACTCCTGCGCTGCATGACGACAGCTCTCCCCATGGCCGCCGCGCTTCGAGGCGGCCACCGCCCTCGAGGTCAGCCGACCGCTTTCACCGCCGCGATGAGCTCCCCGGCGGCCTTCTGCGCGTCGCCGTAGAGCATGCGTGTGTTGTCGAGATAGAACAGCGCGTTCTCGATCCCGGAGAACCCCGCGCCCTTGCCGCGCTTGATGACGATGACGTTCCTGGCCTTGTCGGCATTCAGGATCGGCATGCCGTAGATCGGGCTCGACTTGTCGGTGCGGGCCACGGGGTTCACCACGTCGTTGGCACCGATGATGAGCGCCACGTCCGCGGTCTCGAATTCCGCGTTGATCTCATCGAGGTCGGAGATCAGGTCGTAGGGCACTCCCGCCTCCGCCAGCAGCACGTTCATGTGGCCCGGCATGCGTCCGGCGACCGGGTGGATCGCGAAGCGCACGGTGACGCCGCGCTCGATGAGCAGCTGCACCAGCTCCCAGATCTTGTGCTGCGCCTGGGCGACGGCCATGCCGTAGCCCGGCACCACGATGACCTTGGAGGCAAACGCCATCATCACGCCGACGTCGGCGGCCTCGATGGGCTTCAGGCTCCCCGTCACCGTGCCGCTCGCCTCGCCGCCGGTGTCGCCGAAGCCCGAGAACAGCACGTTGCCGAGCGAGCGGTTCATGGCCTTCGCCATCAGCTGCGTGAGCAGCGTGCCGGCCGAGCCGACCACGGTGCCGGCGATGATCATGGCGGCATTGTCGAGCACGAAGCCTTCGAGCGCGACCGCGAGCCCGGTGAGCGCGTTATAAAGGGAGATGACCACCGGCATGTCGGCGCCGCCGATCGGCAGCGTCATGGTGATGCCGAGCACCAGCGCCAGTACGAAGAAGCCCGTCACCACTCCCGGGGTGGCGTTGAAGTGGGCCGCTACCATGGCGCCGAGCGCCAGCGCCGCCGCCAGCACCAGCAGGTTCAGGATCTGCTGGCCCGCGAAGCGGAAGCTGCGATTGATGAGCCCCTGGAGCTTGCCGAAAGCGATGAGGCTGCCGGAGAAGGAGACTGCGCCGATGATGCCGCCTGCTACCGCGAGCGATACCGTCACGTAACCCTCGGCGCCGCCGCGGTAGAGCTCGACCGCGGCGATCGCGGCCGCCGCACCACCGCCCATGCCGTTGTAGAGCGCGATCATCTGCGGCATGTTGGTCATGGCGACGCGCTTGCCGCTCCACCAGGCGAGCACGCCGCCGGCAAGCATCGCCGGGAGGATCCAGCCGTAGTTGCTCATCCCCGGATAGAGGAAAGTGACCAGCGTCGCCACCGCCATGCCGGCGCCGGCCCAGAGGATGCCGCTGCGCGCCGTCACCGGCGAGCTCATGCGCTTCAGGCCCATGATGAACAGCACCGCGGTGACGAAGTAGCTCGCCTGGATCGCGAGACTCGCGGATAACCAGCCCGGCATCAGTGAGTTCCTTTCTTCGCGCCGCGTTGCCCGCTCGTCTTGAACATCTCGAGCATGCGCTCGGTCACCACGTAGCCGCCGACGGCGTTGCCCGCGGCGAGGAACACGCCGATGACGCCGATGACCTTCTCGAGCTGCGTCGTGGCGCTGCCGAGCGCCACCATCGCGCCGACCAGCACGATGCCGTGCACGAAGTTCGAGCCGGACATGAGGGGCGTATGCAGGATCACCGGCACGCGCGAGATGACCTCATAGCCGGTGAAGGCCGCGAGCATGAAGATGTAGAGTGCCACCATTCCGGTCATGTCAGCCCCCCGAGTGCCTTGGCCGTCGGCTCGTGTTTGATCGCCCCGTCGCGCGTCAGGCACGACTGCGCGAACACTTCGTCGTTCCAGTCGATCGCCAGCTCCCCTTTGGCGAGGGCGGGCTTGAGGAGATTGAAGAGATTGCGGGCGTACATCTCGCTCGCGTTGTAGGCGAGCTCGGCGGCGAGATTCACCGGGCCGATGATCTTCACCCCCTGGTGCTCGAGCACTTCGCCGGCGCGGGTGAGCTCGCAGTTGCCGCCCTGCTCGGCGGCGATGTCGACCACGACCGAGCCCGGGCGCATGCGCTCGACTACCGCGCGCGAGATGATCTTCGGCGCCGGCCTTCCGGGAACGGCGGCGGTGGTGACCACGGCATCCGCCACGGCGATGCGCGCGTCGAGCGCCTCCTGCTGCTTCGCCTTCTCTTCCGCGGTGAGCTCGCGCGCGTAGCCGCCGGCCCCTTCCGCGCTCACTCCGGTTTCGACGAACCTGGCACCGAGGGACTTCACCTGCTCGCGCGTGGCGCTGCGCACGTCGTAGGCCTCGACCACCGCGCCTAAGCGCCTTGCGGTGGCGATCGCCTGCAGCCCCGCGACGCCGGCGCCGATGACCAGCAGCTGCGCCGGGCGGATGGTGCCGGCGGCGGTGGTGAGCATGGGGAGGAATTTCTGCAGGTGGCTCGCCGCGATCAGCACCGCCTTGTAGCCGGCGATGGCCGCCTGCGAGGAGAGCGCATCCATCGACTGCGCGCGCGAGATGCGCGGCACGAGCTCCATGGCGAAGGAGGTGAGACCACGGTCCTTGAGCGCGCGCACCTCGGCGGCACGCGCGTACGGCTGCATGAAGCCGATGACCACGGCGCCCGCCTTCAGCTGTCCGATCTGCGCGACCGAGAGGGGCTGCACCGTGAGGAGCACGTCCGCGCCTGCGAGCACCGCGGCGGCCGAATCCGCCCAGGTCACGCTCTTATAGGCGGAGTCGGGAAAGCGCGCCCGCTCGCCCGCGCCACGCTCGAGCATCACCCGCGCGCCTTCCTTCGCGAGCTTATCGGCAATCTCCGGGGTCAGACTGACGCGTGTTTCCTGGGGCGCGCTCTCTCGCAGCGCGCCGATCGTCACTGGCATTCAATGGCCCCTTCGCGAGTGCGTGGCCGGCCGGCCACGTGACTGAAAAATTTCAATTTAATTAAGACCTTGCGGTGTTGAATTCTTGCACAAAAGTGCCGTATCTTACAGCGCCATGCCCGGCATCGATCTCGATCTGGCCGACCACGGCTTCCTCGAAGACCTCGCGGTCGTCGCCACCCCCGCGGCGCGCGGGCTGTCGCAGCTCGTGCTGCGCACGGACGTGGCCGGCATGCCGCTCGAGTGGATTGATTACAAGGAAGCCGCGCGACTCTACACCCAGGAGCAGGTCTCATACACGTGTGGCTCGCTCCTCTACCAGCTGTTCGGCGGCACCAATGCGCGCACCGGCCGCCGCACCGTGCTGGAAGTGAACTCCATCGTCGCCACGATCGGCCACACCGGCAATCCCGGCAACACGCGCCACGACTACATCCCGCCGCTCAACAACCAGACGCTCTTCCGGCGCGATGCTTACCTGTGCATGTACTGCGGGCTGCGCTTTCCCTCGCGCGAGCTGTCGCGCGATCACATCCGCCCCTTCAGCCAGGGGGGCACCGACATCTGGACCAACGTCGTCGCTTCCTGCCGCCGCTGCAACAACCAGAAGGCCTCGCGCACTCCCGAGCAGGCGCGCATGCAGCTGATCGCGGTGCCGTTCACGCCGACCTACGCCGAATACATCTTCCTCAAAGGGCGGCGCGTGCTGGCCGACCAGATGGAGTATCTGGTGGCGCACTTCCCGCGCACCAGCCCGCTGCACGACCGCATCCGCGCGTATTTGTCCTGATCAGCGCTCGCATCGGACATCCTGTCACGATGCTCGCGGCGACGAGCGAAAAGCGTGGTTTTCGCTCGTCGCTCGCCGCCTGCGGCGGCGGGCACATCCATGTGCCTGAGTGCGTGACGCTCGGGGGTGTCGCCTGCTAAGGTCCGCGCGTGATTTTCCTGGTCGACGCCTCGGTCTACGTCTTCCGCGCCTATCACTCGATGCTGCCGGACATGCGCGATGCCGACGGCAATCCCAGCCACGCGGTGTTCGGCTTCGCGCGTTTCCTGGGCGATCTCATCGAGCGCGTGCGCCCCACCCACATTGCGGTCGCCTTCGATCAGCGCGGCCCGCAGTCCTACCGGCGCGGGATCTACCCGGCGTACAAGGCCAACCGCGAGCCGGCGCCGGCGGCCCTGACGCAGCAGTTCGGCCGCTGCCGCGAGGTCTGCCGGCACTTAGGGATCGCGGAGTTCGTCTATCCCGAGTACGAAGCCGACGACATCATCGGCACGCTCGCGCGCACGATGCGGGCCGCCGGCGTGCGCGCCGCCTTCATCACCCGCGACAAGGATCTCGCGCAGCTGATGCGCGACGGCGACCTGCTCTGGGACTTCGGCGCGCGCGGCCAGTTCGGCTATCACGACATCGAGCGCCACTTCGGCGTGGCGCCGGAGCGTTTCGCCGATTACCTGGCGCTCGCCGGGGACGAGTCCGACAACATCCCGGGCGTGCCGGGAGTCGGACACCGCACCGCCGCCTCGCTCATGAAGGCCTTCGCCACGCTCGATGAGCTCTACGACGATCTCGAACGCGTCGCGCGCCTCCGGATCCGCGGCGCGGGCACTCTCGGCGCGCGCCTCGCCGAGCATCGCGAGGCGGTGTATCTGGCGCAGCGCCTCACCCGCATCAGCTGCGACCTGCCGCTCGGCGTCGGCGCCGAGGGACTGAGGCGCCGCTCACCCGATCTCCCGGGGCTGGCGCGGCTCTACGACGGGCTCGGCTTCGGCCCGTTCCTGCGCGCGCAGGGGGCGCGCCTGGCGCAGCTGCCGCTGGCCAGCGCCTGAGCCGCCGAGTGCTGCGCCATGCAGGACCCGAACCCGGGCGGTGACTCTGCGCCGCGGCTCAACTTTCCCCTGCACTTTGCACTCCTCGCCGGGCTCGTGCTGCTGTACCTGAGGGTCCTCGCCCGCATGGATCTCGGTCTCGGCACGGCGCTCGGCGGCCACCTGATCTTTGCCTTCGAAGGCGCGCTCTACGGGTTGACGATTGCGCTCGCGCTGCGCGCTCCCGCGGTAATGGCGCGGCGGGCACTGTTCGTCGTCCTGAGTGCCGCGTGCTCCGTAGCCGCGACGCACGCCGGGGTGTGGTCCCGGGACGGCGTCGAGTGGCTCCTCGCGCGTGGCGGCCGCGAGCTGAGCTCGCGCGCCGAGGACACGCTCGCGATCGCAGCGACCGCGGCGTTCGGCGCGCTGGCCTACGGCTTCCTGGTGCGGGTGCTGTGGCTGCCGCGGCTGCGACGCACCGCCCCCCTTCTGATAGCGCTCGGCTGCACCGCCGCCATGATGGTGCTCGCGGCCGCCGTGAGCGCCGAGCGCAACCTCGAGTGGTTCATCGTGCTCTGGTGGCTCGCGTTCTCCGCGGGGCTCTGGGGGCTGAGCCGCTGGCGTGGGCCCGCCGATGCCCGAATTCGCAGCTCTCGCGCTTGAGCTCGGCGCGCTGGCCGGCGAGCGGTGCGCGAGTGAGCCCGAGCGTCGCGTCGGCGGGGGCAGTATCCACGGCGGCTACGCCTGGCGCTGCGGGCCGCGGCTGCTGTTCGTCAAGATCGGCCCGCGGCGGGACCTGAGCACCTTCAGCGCCGAATCCGCGGGGCTCGCCGCACTGCGCGCCGCGCGCACGCTGCGGGTGCCGCAGGTCATCGCCTGCGGCGCTGCCGGCGACGAGGCCTTCCTGGCCCTCGAGTGGATCGAGCGCGGCGCGGGCGATGAGCACACCGAGCGCCGGCTCGGCGCGGGACTGGCTGCGTTGCACCGCCTGACCGCCCCACGCTTTGGCTTCGCGCACGACAACTTCATCGGCCGTACGCCCCAGGCCAACGGCTGGGAGGCGGACTGGACACGCTTCTTCGCCGAGCGGCGGCTGCGCCCACAGCTCGAGCTCGCCGTGGCGAGGGGCTTCGGCGCACTGCTGGAACGGGACGGCGAGCGGCTGCTCGCCCGGGTCGGGGCGCTGCTCGCCGGCCACCTCCCGGCCGCATCACTCCTGCACGGGGACCTGTGGGGCGGCAACTGGCTCGCCGCGGCCGACGGCGAGCCGGTGATCCTGGACCCGGCGGTCTACTACGGCGACCGCGAGACGGACCTCGCGATGACGCGGCTCTTCGGCGGCTTCGGCCCGAGCTTCTACCGGGCCTACGCGGCGGCGGCCCCGCTGCCGCCGGGGGCCGAGCTGCGCTGCGAGCTTTATAACCTCTATCACGTGCTGAACCACGCCAACCTCTTCGGCGAGAGCTATGCACATCGGGCACGCGCCATGATCGGGCGGCTGCTCGCGGAGCTGCACGGTTAGAGGCTATGCTGCGCACCCGGCCCGTGCCGGTGATGAAGAGCTCCGAGGGGTAGTCATGGCGGTCGCAGCGACGGATAAGAACATCGAGTCGGTCCTCATCGAGCAGCGCAGCTTTCCCCCGTCGCCCGAGTTCACCGCGCGGGCGCGCATCAAGCCGCGGGATCTCGAGGCCCTGCGCAAGCGCGCCGCCGACGATCACGTGGGATTCTGGGCGGATCTCGCCTCCCAGGAGCTCAGCTGGCACCGGCCCTTCACCGTCGCTCTGGACGAGACACGTGCGCCCAACTACCGCTGGTTCACCGACGGGCGCCTCAATGCCTCGTGGAACTGCCTCGACGTGCACCTCAACGAGCGCGGCCACAAGACCGCGATCATCTTCGAGGGCGAGCCGGGCGATGTGCGCCGGCTCTCCTACCGCGAGCTGCACGCCGACGTCTGCCGCTTCGCCAATGCGCTCAGGGCGCAGGGAATCAACAAGGGCGACCGGGTCGTCATCTACATGCCGATGGTGCCCGAGGTGGTGGTGGCGATGCACGCCTGCAACCGCATCGGCGCCATTCACTCGGTGGTGTTCGGCGGCTTCTCTGCGCCGGCGCTGAGGGACCGCATCGAGGACACCGAGGCCAAGCTTGTCATCACCGCCGACGGCGGCTGGCGCGGCGGTGGGGCGGTGGAGCTCAAGGTCGCCACCGATCACGCTCTCGCCGCCGGCTGCCCGACCGTGAGAAAGGTCATCGTGCTCAAACGCACGGGCCGGGCGGTGCCCATGGACGCCAGGCGCGATGTGTGGTGGCACGAGGCCATCGAGGGACAGCCGCCGTCCTGCGACCCCGAGTGGGTGGAGGCTGAGCATCCGCTCTACATCCTCTATACCTCGGGCTCCACGGG
>DASPOP010000322.1:0-4899 GCA_035625955.1 Steroidobacteraceae bacterium
GTCGAGCTCTATGTAAGCGACCGGGCGACGATCGGACCCGTGGAGGGTGCAACCCCGATCAAGTTCTCAGGCGATCGTCCGCCAGGATGAGCGGGCGGGTCGATCGACCCGCCGACGCGGGAGCAGGTCTCAGACCTCGAAGAAGCCCGCCAGGCGCGCGCGCGCCGCGAGACCCGCTTCCAGGTCGGTCGCGTTGACCACCGCCAGCCGAAAGCCTCCCGGCGGCATGGCGTGCGCGGCTGCCGGACGGTCCTCGTGGAAGGTGATCTGCACGCTGCTCACCTGCGGCATGCGGCGCACATCGGCGACCAGCTGCTCCGGCGGATGCCGATACTCGCGGCCGTGCGGACCGAAGAGCGCGATGCTGTAGCCGTCGCGGCGGTCCGTGTCGGCGAACTCCCAGGTGCCGCGCGCATAGAGCCCCACGACCGCATCCAGCCAGCCGGCGCCGTAGAGATCCGGCCACTGGTCGGCGACCCGCAGATGCGCCTCGATGATGCGTCCACCGATGGTCTCGGCGTTGAACATCCCCGTATAGCCTGCGAGGTGCCGCACGACCCATGCTTGCAGGTACGCCGCCAGGGACTCGCGCCGTCCCGCCTCGATGGTCCAGTAGTCGAAGGTGCCGCCGACGCCCGGGGCACCGCGGCAGTGACGGAACCAGCGCGGCTCGCCGCGCACCACGACCACGTCGGTGCTCACGTGATCGCCCGTGAGCAGCGGCATCCAGAAGTGCCCCGCAGTCTCCTCGCGCTCGTAAGTCGCGAGGTCCGGGAGCACGCGGCTGCCGACTCCCATCCCATGCAGATTGATGATCGGCTTGCTGAACACCGGAAACGACGGCGGCCGCACGCCGTGCGGCGCGCATTCGAGCCCCTGCGACTCGGCTACCAGGAGCTTGTTGTAGATCCAGCGGTACGCGGGGTACCACTGGTAGGAATCCGGGTCCTCGGTGGGAATCCGCACCCCCGGCGGACAGGCGATGCCTTCGAAGTACTGCTGGCGCCAGGGGTCTGCCTCGCAGAACGGCACTCTGGCGGCCCTAGAACAGCCCGGTGATGCGGCCGCGGTCGTCGACGTCGATGCTGTTCGCCGCGGGCACCTTCGGCAGCCCCGGCATGGTCATGACGTCGCCGCAGATCATGACGATGAACTCCGCGCCGGCCGCGAGCCGCACCTCGCGGACGTTGACCACGTGATTGACCGGGGCGCCGCGCAGCTTCGGGTCGGTGGAAAAGGAGTACTGGGTCTTGGCGACGCACACCGGGTAGTGGCCGTAGCCGGCGTCCTGCAGCTGCTTGATCTGCGTGCGCACCTTGCTGTCGGCGGTGATGTCGCTGGCCTGATAGATCTTGGTGGCGATCGCCTTCATCTTGTCCCACAGGGTGGCGCCGTCCTCGTAGACGAAGTGGAACTTGTTGGGCTGGTCGCACAGCCGCACCACTTCGTGCGCCAGCTCGAGCGCACCCTTGCCGCCTTCGGCGAAGTGGGTCGCACCGATGACGCGCACGCCGTGCGCGGCGCCGCGCTCGATGAGCAGGCGGATCTCCGCGTCGCTGTCCTCGGCGCGGCGGTTGATGGCCACGGCGCACGGCAGGCCGTAGTGGTTGACCATGTTGTCGATGTGGCGCTCGAGGTTCACCACGCCCTTCTGCAGCGCCGCGAGATTCTCGCTCTTGAGATCGGCGATCTCGACCCCGCCGTGGTACTTGAGCGCGCGCACGGTGGTGACGATGACCGCGGCGCTCGGCCGCAGGCCCGACTTGCGGCACTTGATGTCGACGAACTTCTCCGCGCCCAGGTCGGCCCCGAAGCCGGCCTCGGTCACCACGTACTCGGCAAGCTTGAGCGCGGTGCGGGTGGCAATCACCGAGTTGCAGCCGTGGGCGATGTTGGCGAACGGACCGCCGTGGATGAAGGCCGGGTTGTTGGCGAGCGTCTGCACCAGATTGGGCGCCAGTGCGCTCTTCAGCAGCGCCGCCATGGCGCCGTGCGCCTTGAGGTCGCGGGCCAGGATCGGCTGCAGGTCGGCGCGGTAGCCGACCACGATCTTGCCGAGGCGCTCCTTGAGGTCGGCGAGGCTGGTGGCGAGGCACAGGATCGCCATCACTTCGGAGGCGACCACGATGTCGAAGCCGTCCTCGCGCGGCACGCCGTTGGCGGTGCCGCCGAGCCCCACCACGATCTGGCGCAGCGCGCGGTCGTTCATGTCGACCACGCGCCGCCAGGCGACGCGCCGTACGTCGAAGCCGAGCGCGTTGCTCTGGTAGATGTGGTTGTCGATCATCGCCGCGAGCAGATTGTTGGCGGCGGCGATCGCGGCGAAGTCGCCGGTGAAGTGCAGGTTGATGTCCTCCATGGGCACCACCTGCGAGTAGCCGCCGCCGGCAGCGCCGCCCTTGACGCCGAACACCGGGCCGAGCGCCGGCTCGCGCAGGCACAGCATGGCGCGCTTGCCGAGCAGGTTGAGCGCATCGCCGAGGCCGACGGTGGTCGTGGTCTTGCCCTCGCCCGCCGGCGTCGGCGTGATCGCGGTCACGAGGATCAGCTTGCCGTCCGGGCGGCCGGCGACCTCCGCCACGTAGTCGAGCGACACCTTCGCCTTATAGTGCCCGTAGGGCTCGAGACTCTCTGCGGGAATGCCCAGCCGCTCGCGCGCCAGCTCCACTACGGGACGCATGCGCGCGCGCTGCGCGATCTCGATGTTGCTGGGGAAGGGAGCGGGGGCGGCGGCCGGCGTGCTGGACATGGTGTGTGGCGGGCTTCGGGGAGTTTAAGGGCTCGACATGCTACCAGAGGCGCACCGGCCGTTCGCCATCTGCGCGTGCCTATAGCTACAATCGCTCAACGGGCAGCGCGGGAACTGCGGCGATGCTGTGGCTCAAAGCTTTCCACGTTGTTTTCATGGTCACCTGGTTCGCGGGGCTGTTCTACCTGCCGCGGCTGTTCGTCTATCACGTCACCACCGCCGACGCCGACGGCCGCGCGCGCTTCGAGGTGATGGAGCGGCGGCTGTTCGCCATCATGACGATCGGCGCCCTCGGCACGCTGGCGTTCGGTATCGGGATGCTCGCCGCCGCGCCGGTGTACCTGGCCTTCGGGTGGCTGCGCCTCAAGCTGCTGCTGGTGGCGGCTCTGATCGGCTACCACCTGGGGTGCTACCGGCTGATGCGCCAACTCGCGGCCGGCAGCGGACGCTCGCACCGCTGGTACCGGTGGTTCAACGAGCTGCCGGGGCTGCTGCTGATCGCGATCGTGGTGCTCGCGGTGGTGAAGCCGTAGAGGCGCGAGCGCCTAGCGGCTGCGCTACCAGATGCGTACCCGATCGTCCGGCTTGATGTACAGCTTGTCCCCCGGCTGCACGTTGAAGGCCTCGTACCAGGCGTCGATGTTGGGCAGCGGTCCGTTGACGCGGAAGCGGTCCGGGCTGTGCACGTCCGACAGCACCAGCTCGCGCAGCGCGCCGTCGCGATACTTGCCGCGCCACACCTGCGCATAGGCGAGGAAGAAGCGCTGCGCGCCGCTCAGGCCGTCGATCACCGGCGCCGCCGCGCCGTGCAGCGAGACGCGGTAAGCCTCGTAGGCCATGTTGAGCCCGCCGAGATCGCCGATGTTCTCGCCGATCGTGTTGGCTCCGTTGACCTTCAGTCCCGGCAGCGCCTCGAACGCCGAATACTCGTGGATGAGGCGCGCGGTGCGTGCGGTGAACGCCTGCGCGTCCTGCGGCGTCCACCAGTCCTCGAGCCCGCCGTCCGGCCCGAACTTGCGCCCCTGGTCGTCGAAACCATGGCCGATCTCGTGGCCGATCACCGCGCCGATGGCGCCGAAGTTGACGGCGGCATCGGCGTTGGGATCGAAGAACGGCGGCTGCAGGATCGCCGCCGGAAATACGATCTCGTTGTTCGAGGGGTTGTAGTAGGCGTTGATGTCCTGCGGATTCATCTGCCACTCGCCGCGATCCACCGGCTTCTCGAGCCGCGCCACCTGGTAGTTCCAGTGCCACTCGGCCGCGCGCCGCACGTTGCCGAGCAGGTCGTCGCGGCGGATCGCGAGCGCCGAGTAGTCCTTCCACTGGTCCGGGTAGCCGATCTTGAGGGTGAAGGTCGCGAGCTTCTCGTGGGCGCGCGACCTGGTCTCGGTCGTCATCCAGTCGAGGTGGTCGATGCGCTCGTTGAGCGCCGCCAGCAGGTCCCCGACCAGCGCCAGCATCTTGGCCTTCGAATCCGGCGGGAAGTACTGCGCCACGTACAGCCTGCCGACCGGCTCGCCGAGCGCGCCGTCGACGTCGTCGACCGCGCGCTTCCAGCGCTCGCGCTGCTCGGGCTGGCCGCGCAGCGCCTGGCCGTAGAAGGCGAAGTGCGCGCCATCGAAGCGCTTGGGCAGATAGGCCGCGTGGCTGCTCAGGTACTGGAAGGTCAGCCACGCCTGCAGCGTCGCCACCGGCGTGCGGTTGAAGAGCTGGGCGAGATCGCGGATGGCGGTGATCTCGGCCAGCACCAGATCCTGCCGGGAACCGAGCTGGGCGGACTCGAGGAACGGCCCCCACGGGAAGCCCGGCGCAAAGCTCAGCAGCTGCGGCCGGGTGCGCGGGTTGTAGGCGGCCTCCACGTCGCGGCGCTTCTCGATCGGCCACTGAGCCTTCGCCGCCGCCGTCTCGAACGCCATGATGTCGCGCGCCCTGGCGGCGGCATCCGCGCGGCCGCCGAGCGTGAGCATCTGGGCGATGTAAGCCACGTATTTCTCGCGCAGCGCGCGCAGCTGCGGATCGTCCTTCAAGTAGTAGTCGCGGTCCGGGAGCCCGAGGCCCGACTCGCTGATCACCACCGCGTAGCGATCCGGGTTCTTGAAGTCCGCCGGCAGGTCGATGTCGAAGAGCGAGGCGAATCCCGGCAGCGCGAA
>DASPOP010000323.1:0-9271 GCA_035625955.1 Steroidobacteraceae bacterium
CTGACGACGGCCTCCGCGGCCGCGCGCGTGCTGAGCGCGCGTGTACCGGGGAGGGCGAGGTCCACGGTGCGGGCACCGGCGGCGAGCGCGGCATCCGCGGCGCGCTCGAGCGCGGCGGCCTCGGCGGCCAGGCCGAGCGAGTGCCGCAGCAGCAGCGCCACGCTGTAAATCGCGCCGTAGGGGTTGGCGATGCCGCGGCCGGCGATGTCGGGCGCCGAGCCGTGGATCGGCTCGTACACGCCGCGCCGTTCCTCGCCGAGGGAGGCCGAGGGCAGGAGCCCGAGCGATCCGGCGAGCATCGAGGCCTCGTCGGTGAGGATGTCGCCGAACATGTTCTCGGTCACCAGCACGTCGAAGTCGCGCGGGCGGTGAATGAGGTGCATGGCCGCCGCATCCACGAGGCTGTGCTCGAGCGTCACGTCGGGAAACTCCCGCTGCATGACACGCTGGCACACGGCACGCCACAGGCGCGAGGTCTCGAGCACGTTCGCCTTGTCGATCGAGGTGAGGCGGCGGCGGCGCGCGCGCGCCAGGTGCGCAGCGGAGCGCACGATGCGCTCGATCTCGGCAGCCGTGTAGACGCACAGGTCGGTGGCGCGCTCGGCATCGCGCGACTTCTCGCCGAAGTAGATCCCGCCGGTGAGCTCGCGCACGAACAGCAGATCGACGCCCTCGACTACCTCGGGCTTCAGGGTCGAGGCGCCGAGGAGGGCCGCATGCACTTTCACCGGACGCAGATTGGCGTAGACACCGAGCTCCTTGCGCAGCCGGAGGAGCCCCGCCTCGGGCCGCAGCGGCGCATCCGGCGCGGACCATTTCGGTCCGCCGATGGCTCCGAGCAGCACCGCGTCCGCGGAGCGGCACGCGGCGAGCGTCGCGGGGGGCAGCGGGTCGCCGCAGCTGTCGATGGCGGCGCCGCCGAAGGGATGCTCCTCGAGCTCGAGCTCGTGGCCGAAGCGCGCGGCGACCGCGCGCAGACAGAGCAGGGCGCCGGCGATGACCTCGGGCCCGATGCCGTCGCCGGGCAGTACCGCGATGCGGGCTCTCATGCGCGGCGCTCGAAGGCCTCGATCTCGCGGCTGCGGGAGAGGAGATAGTCGAGCTCGTCGACGCCGTGGAGCAGACAGTGCTGCGCGAAGGCCTCGATGGGGAAGCTCACCCGGGTTCCATTGGGTAACGCGAGAGTCGCGCCAGCCAGATCGACGGTGAGCTCGGCGCCCGGATGCGCGAGCAGCCAGGCGCTGGTCGGCTCGTCGACGATCACGGGCAGCAGGCCGTTCTTCAGGGAATTGTTGCGGAAGATGTCGGCGATCCCGGCGCTCACCACCGCGCGGAACCCGTGATCGAGCAGCGCCCAGGGCGCGTGCTCGCGCGAGGAGCCGCAGCCGAAATTGCGCCCGGCCACGAGGATCCGGCAGCCGGCGCTCTCCGGGCGGTTGAGGACGAAGTCGGTGCGCGCGGCGCCGCGCTCGTCGTAACGCCAGTCCTCGAACAGGTGCGCGCCCAGGCCGGCACGCGTCGTGGTGGTGAGGAAGCGCGCCGGGATGATCTGGTCGGTGTCGATGTCCGTGGCCGGCAGTACTACGGTGCGCGAGGTGAGGGTGGTGAACGGCTCCATGGCTGCGATCTTCAGAGCAGCTCGCGCGGGTCGGTCACGCGGCCGCGCACGGCGGAGGCGGCGGCGGTGAGCGGGCTCGCCAGCAGCGTGCGGGCACCCGCGCCCTGGCGGCCTTCGAAGTTGCGGTTGCTGGTGCTCACGGCGTACTCCCCGCGCGGCACCGTGTCGCCGTTCATGCCGAGACACATCGAGCAGCCCGACTCGCGCCATTCGGCGCCGGCTGCGAGAAAGACGCGGTCGAGGCCTTCGGCCTCGGCCTGGCGCTTGACCTGCTGCGAGCCCGGCACGACCAGCATCGTGAGCCCGCGGGCGATGTGCCGGCCGCGCAGCACGCGCGCGGCGCTGCGCAGGTCCGAGAGGCGTGCGTTGGTGCAGCTGCCGAGGAATACCACATTCACGGGCTGATCCTTGATCGGCTGGCCGGCCTCGAGGCCCATGTAGCTGAGCGCGCGGGCGAACACCGCATCCGGGCCCTGCTGCGGGATCGTGCCGGTCACCGGCACCACCATGCCGGGGTTGGTGCCCCAGGTGATCATCGGCTCGACCTCGCCGGCATCGAGGCGCAGCTCGCGGTCGAAGCGCGCGCCCGGGTCGCTCGGCAGGGTGCGCCAGCCGTTCACCGAGCGCTCCCACGCCTCACCTTTCGGGGCGCGCGGGCGCGTCGCGAGGTAGGCATAGGTCGTCTCATCGGGCGCGATCATCCCGGCGCGCGCCCCTGCCTCGATCGACATGTTGCACACCGTCATGCGCTCTTCCATGTCGAGGGCGCGAATGGCCGCGCCGCGATACTCGATCACGTGTCCGGTGCCGCCGGCCACGCCGAGCTTGCCGATGATCGCGAGGATCAGATCCTTGGCCGTGACGCCCTCGCGCAGCGTGCCGTCGACCTCGACGGCGAGCGTGCGCGGCTTTCTCTGCAGCAGGCACTGGGTGGCGAGCACGTGCGCCACCTCGGTGGTGCCGATGCCGAAGGCGAGCGCCCCGACCGCGCCGTGCGTGCTGGTGTGGCTGTCGCCGCAGACGATGGTCTTGCCGGGCTGCGTGAGCCCGAGATCCGGGCCGATGACGTGCACGATGCCGCGCTGCTCGCTCGTGAGCCCGAGGAGCTCGACGCCGAACTGCGCGCAGTTCACCTCGAGCTCGCGGATCTGGCGCGCGGCGGACTCGATCGCGATCGGCGCGCCGCCGAACACCTGGGCGGTGCGGGTCGGGGTCGAGTGATCCATGGTGGCGAGCGTGAGCTCGGGACGCCGCACGGCGAGGCCACGCGCGCGCAAGAGCGCGAAAGCCTGGGGCGAGGTGACCTCGTGGATCAGGTGCAGGTCGATATAGAGCACCGCCGGGGTGGCGGCCGTCTCGGCCGCCACCAGGTGCCGTTCCCAGACCTTTTCAAAGAGTGTGCGCGATTCCAAGCCTTCAGCCCGAGGCGGCCGCGGCGCGCGGCGCCGACATGTCGACGTAGTCCAGCCAGCCCCAGCGGTCCGGGGTCTTTCCCGAGAACAGGCCGAAGAACGCGTTCTGCAGCGTCTCGGTGACCGGGCCGCGCTTGCCGTTGCCGACGGCCAGGCGGTCGACCGAGCGGATGGGAGTGATCTCGACCGCGGTGCCGGTGAAGAACGCCTCGTCCGCCAGGTAGAGGAGCTCGCGCGGAATCGCCATCTCGCGCACCTCGATGCCGCGTTCGCGCGCGAGGCGGATCACCGTATCACGCGTGAGGCCGCCGAGCACCGAATGCGCCAGCGCCGGAGTGAGCAGCACTCCGTCCTTCACCAGGAAGAGGTTCTCGCCCGAGCCCTCGCTGAGCGTCCCGTCGGGAGAGAGCCCGATCCCCTCGGCGAAGCCGAGGCGCCGCGCCTCCGAGCCGATCAGCTGGCTCGAGAGATAGTTGCCGCCGGCCTTGGCGAGCGCCGGCAGGGTGTTGGGCGCCACCCGGTTCCAGGACGACACGCAGGCGTCCACCCCCGCGTCCTCGCCCTCGGCGCCGAGGTACTTGCCCCATTCCCAGGCCGCGATCGCCACGTCCGTGGGCGGGTCGATCTTCGGCGTCACGCCGATCTCGCCGTAGCCGCGGAACACGACCGGGCGGATGTAGGCGCCGCGCTTCAGGCCGTTGGCCGAGATCACCTGGCGGCAGGCGTCATTGATCTGCTCGGGCGAGTAGGGCAGCGCGATGCGGTAGATCTTGGCCGAGTCGAACAGCCGCCGCGTGTGATCGCGCAGGCGGAAGATCGCCACGCCGCGCGGCGTCTCGTAGGCGCGCTCGCCCTCGAAAACCGAAGAGCCGTAATGCAGCGCGTGCGACAGCACGTGCACCGTCGCCTTCTCCCACGGGACGAGCTTGCCGTTGAACCAGATGAACTGCGTGGCGGGAATGGGCATGGGAACTCCTGCAGGTCAGACCGCGGCGGGCACCGCCGGCGTCGCCGCGCGCGCCCGCGTCCCAGCCTGCGCCAGCTCGATGCGATTGATCACCTCGAGGAACGCGCGAGTGGCCGACTCGACGATGTTCGTGCTCACGCTGGCGCCCCGGTAGGTGCGGCGATTGTACTCCACGTACACCCGCGCCTCGCCCTGCGCATCCTCGCCCTCGGAGACCGCCTTGACCTCGAACTTGCGCAGCACCACGCGGATGCCGGTGGCGGCTTCGATGGCCTTGAAGGCGGCATCGACCGGCCCGTCGCCGCTCGCGGCGTGCTCGACGCTGCGGCCGTCGGCGTGGCTGAGCACCACCAGCGCGCGCGCCGCACCCGTGCTGCGCGCCTCGGTGGTGAGCTCGGTGAGCGTCCAGGGTCCCTGAGCCGAGCCTTCCGCGCGCAGCACCAGCGCCTCGATGTCGCCGTCGTAGAGCTCCTTCTTGCGGTCGGCCAGGGCCTTGAACTCCTCGAACAGCTGGTTGAACTCGCGCTCGTCGAGCTCGAAGCCGAGCGCCTGCACGCGCTCGCGCAGCGCATGCCGCCCGCTGTGCTTGCCGAGCACCAGGTGGCTGCGCGACAGGCCCACGTCCTCGGGCCGCAGGATCTCGTAGGTCGAGTAGTGCTTGAGCATGCCGTGCTGATGGATGCCGGCCTCGTGGGCGAAGGCGTTCTCGCCGACCACCGCCTTGTTGCGCGGCACCGGCATGCCGGTGATGCTCGAGACCAGGCGCGAGGTGGGATAGAGGCGCTGGGTGTGAATGCCCGTCATCACGTTGAAGAACGCCGCGCGGGTCTTCAAGGCCATCACCACCTCCTCGAGCGAGCAGTTGCCGGCCCGTTCCCCGATGCCGTTGATGGTGCACTCGATCTGGCGCGCTCCGGCGACCACCGCGGTCAGGCTGTTGGCGACCGCCATGCCGAGATCGTCGTGGCAGTGCACCGAGAGGCGGATGCCCTCGATGCCGCGCACGTTCTTGCGCAGGTAGCGGAACAGCTCCGCGAACTCATCCGGCACCGTGTAGCCGACGGTGTCGGGGATGTTGACCGTCGTGGCGCCGGCGGCGATCGCGGTCTCGACCACCTGGGCGAGGAACTCGAGCTCGGTGCGCGAGGCGTCCTCGGGCGAGAACTCGACGTCGTCGGCGAGCTCGCGCGCGCGGGCCACGCCGGCGGCGGCGGCCTTGAGGATCTCGTCCTGCGCCATGTTGAGCTTGTACTGGCGGTGAATGGCGCTGGTGGCCAGGAACACGTGGATGCGCCGGTGCGGCGCCTCCTTGAGCGCGCGGGCGGCGAGGTCGATGTCCTCGGGGTTGCAGCGCGCGAGTCCGCAGATGATCGGGCCCTGGACCTCGCGCGCCACGGCCTGCACGCTCTCGAAGTCGCCGCGCGAGGCGGCCGGGAAGCCCGCTTCGATCACGTCGACGCCGAGCTCGGCGAGCGCGCGTGCGACGCGCAGCTTCTCCGGCTGCGTCATGCTGCAGCCGGGCGACTGCTCGCCATCGCGCAGCGTGGTGTCGAAGATCAGGACGCGGTCGGGATTGGTGGTCATATGTCGTCCCTCACGCTCGCCGCTCGTTGAGCCACGGCATTCTGGCGCGGAGACTCGCGCCGACTTTCTCGATCTGCCGGTTCATGTCGTCGGCGAGCATCTTCTGGTAGTTCGCCTTGCCGCTCTCGTTCTCCTTGATCCACTGGCGCGCGAACTTGCCGCTCTGCACTTCCTTGAGCACCTTGCGCATCTGCTTCTTGACGCGCTCGTCCACGATGCGCGGGCCGCGGGTGAGATCACCGTACTTGGCGGTCTCGGAGATGAACTGATGCATCTTGGATATCCCGCCCTCGTGCAGCAGGTCGACGATGAGCTTCAGCTCGTGCAGGCACTCGTAGTAGGCGACCTCGGGCTGATAGCCCGCCTCGACCAGCGTCTCGAAGCCTTTGACGACGAGCTCGGTGGTACCGCCGCACAGCACCGCCTGCTCGCCGAAGAGATCGGTCTCGGTTTCCTCGGCGAACGTGGTCTCGAGCACTCCGCCGCGGGTGCCGCCGATGCCGTGCGCGTAGGCGAGGGCGCGCGCATGCGCCTTGCCGGTAGCGTCCTGCGCAACCGCGAGCAGGCACGGGACTCCGCGCCCCTGCTGGTACTGGCGGCGCACCAGGTCTCCCGGCCCCTTGGGCGCGATCAACACCACGTCGAGGTCGGGCCGCGGCTTGACCTGCCTGAAGTGAATGTTGAATCCATGAGCGAACAGCAGTGTCGCGCCTTTCTTCAGGCCCTTCCTGATCTCCTGGTACAGCGCCTTCTGTGCCAGATCGGGGACCAGCATGGCGATCAGATCCGCGCTGGCGGCGGCGGCGGCGGGCTCGGCCACCTCGAGGCCGTCGCGCCGCGCCTTCTTCCAGCTCGCACCGGCCTTTCTCACCCCGACCACGACGTCGAAGCCGCTGTCCTTGAGATTCAGCGCGTGTGCGCGGCCCTGGCTGCCGTAACCGAGGATGGCGATGCGCGCGCCCTTCAGGGCCTTGCGGTCGACGTCCTTATGTGAATAAAGCCTCATCGCATCACTCCTGCGGCTTACGGCCGCATTGCAAACGTAAAAAACCCCGCAGCGGCTGTCAGCCGGTGCGGGGTCTTGAGTCCTCTTAGCTCTCGCTCGTGCCTGTTGGGTCAGGCGTTCGCGTGCCCCGCACCGCTTTGCCCCGTAAGGAGCAGCAGTGCAGGCAGTCCCAGAAGGCGCAGCGCCAGCCGTGCGGCGGGGGCCGCGGCGGGGGTCAGAAGCGCTGTCGTTTCGGGTGTCACGGGAACCAAACCTGTTGGCCCGATGGGATCACAGGAACCGCGGACTTGTCAACGAGTTAAGCGCGGACGTTGGAGTCCCCGGGCATGAGGCGCTCGCCTGGTGCGGTGTTAATCTCACCGCCATGAAAAAAGCAGTGGACCCGCGCGCCTGGTCGCGCATCGTCGTCGACGGAGTGAAGCAGGCACCGGCCCGCGCCATGCTGCGCGCGGTGGGCTTTCGCGACGAGGACTTCGCCAAGCCGCAGATCGGCGTGGCCTCGACCTGGGCCAACCTGACCCCGTGCAACATGCACATCGGTGCCCTGGCCGATGCCGCCGCGGCAGGGGTCGACGGCGCGGGCGGCAAGAGCGTTCTCTTCAATACGATTACCGTGTCCGACGGGATCTCGATGGGCACCCCGGGGATGCGCTACTCGCTCGTGTCCCGCGAGATCATCGCCGACTCCATCGAGGCCGTGGTCGGTGCCGAGGGCTTCGATGGCTTCGTCGCGATCGGCGGCTGCGACAAGAATATGCCCGGATGCGCCATGGCCATGGCGCGGCTCAACCGCCCCGCCGTCTTCGTCTACGGGGGCACGATCCGTCCCGGCGCGCAGCGGCGCGACATCGTGACGGTGTTCGAGGCGGTAGGAGCGCGGGCGGCGGGGACGCTCTCGGAGAGCAGTCTGCAGGAGATCGAGCGCACGGCCATCCCCGGACCGGGGAGCTGCGGCGGCATGTACACGGCCAATACCATGGCCTCGGCAATCGAGGCCTTGGGCTTGTCCTTGCCGGGCAGCTCTGCCCAGGACGCGGTCGGGGAGGCGAAGCATTCCGACAGCGCACGCGCCGTAGCCGCGGTGGTCCGCCTCGTGCGTGACGGCTTGAAGCCGCGCGACATCCTGACACGCAAGGCGTTCGAGAACGCGATTACGGTAGTGACCGCCCTCGGCGGCTCGACCAACGCCGTGCTGCACCTGCTCGCCATCGCGCGGGACGCAGGGGTGCGCCTCACGCTCGACGATTTCACGCGCGTCGGACGCCGTTCCCCGGTGCTCGCGGACCTCCGGCCGAGCGGCCGCTTCCTCATGTCGGAGCTGGTCGCGATCGGCGGTATCCAGCCGCTCATGAAAATGCTGCTCGACGGCGGGCTGCTGCACGGTGACTGTCTCACGGTCACCGGGCAGACACTGCAGCAGAATCTCGATAAGACCCCCATGTACATGAAAGGGCAGGAGATTGTCAGGCCGCTATCGGATCCGCTCAAGAAGGACAGTCACCTCGTCATCCTCTACGGCAATCTCGCCCCCGCGGGCGCCGTGGCCAAGATCACCGGCAAGGAAGGGGAGCGCTTCGAGGGACGGGCACGGGTGTTCGACAGCGAGGAGCGCGCCACGCAGGCGATTCTCGCCGACAGGCTGCGCGCGGGCGATGTCGTCGTGATCCGGCACGAGGGGCCGAAGGGCGGTCCCGGAATGCGCGAGATGCTGAGCCCCACGGGTGCCATCAGCGGGCGGGGGCTGGACGGCAAAGTGGCGCTGATTACCGACGGTCGCTTTTCCGGCGGCAGCCATGGATTCGTGGTGGGGCACGTGTCTCCGGAGGCCGCGGTGGGTGGTCCGATCGGCTTGCTGCGCAACGGCGATCGCATCACCATCGATGCGCGCAAGCGCGAGCTTCGCGTCGAGCTGCCGGCCGCGGAGCTGCGCAAACGGCGGCGGGCGTGGCAGCCGCCGCGGCCCGGCGCGCAGGCCGGCGTGCTGGCCAAGTACGCACGCCTCGTCGGCAGCGCCTCGGAAGGCGCTGTCACCGAGGCCATCGAGGCACGCCGGCGAAAGTCATGAGCCGCGGGCGGAGTTGTCAGCGCCGGGGGCACACGGGTACAGTTCGCGCAAGCATTCGTCGCAGCGCACACTGCGGGGCATCGTCCGGGGGGATTTGAGAATTTCACGCCCGCCGTGCGAGTGCCTGACGAAGTGAGTTCGCAAGCAGATTTCAGGGGAACCGGCGGGTCCGCCCGCCGGCAACGGGGTTCTGGCTGAAGTAAAAGCGCACCAACAACACATGGCAGCCTTAGTACACGATTCCCAATTCATGACACGCCGTGGGGCCGTGCTGGTCGCGATCATCGCGCTGCATGTCTTCATTGCCTGGATGCTCGCCACCGGCCTCGCGCGCCGCGCGATCGAGGTGCTCGCGCCGCCGATCCAGACGACGATAGTCGAGGAGACGAAGAAAGAAGAGGCGCCGCCGCCGCCGCCGCCGCCTCAGTTCGAGCGGCCGCCGGTCGAGCTGCCGCCGCCCGACGTCACGATCAACATGCCGGTGGAGACCGAGACCACCGCGATCCGCGTGACCAACACGCCGGTCGTCAAGGCGCCGCCCGTGGCCGCGGCCGTGAGGCGCACCTCAGCCGGCCCCGGTAAAGGCTTCCCCGCCAGTGAGGATTTCTACCCGGATGCG
>DASPOP010000324.1:0-14800 GCA_035625955.1 Steroidobacteraceae bacterium
GTGTCGCTCACTGCGGGCATGCCGATGCTGCAGACGCTCACCACCATCGCGCGCAGCGCCGGCAATGACTACATGGCCGAGCGCGTGCATAGCCTGCGCGAGGCGGTCGAGCGCGGCGAGCCACTGGCGCGCGCCGCGGCCGTGGGCGGCATGTTTCCGCCGCTGGTGTTGCAGATGATCGCGGTCGGCGAGGAGACCGGCGAGCTCCCCGATCTGCTCGATGAGGTGGCGGGCTTCTATGAGCGCGAGGTCGACTACACCGTCAAGAATCTGAGCGCCGCCTTCGAGCCGATCCTCATCACCTTCGTCGGCTTCATGGTGCTGATCCTGGCTCTCGGCGTGTTCCTGCCGATGTGGGATCTGATCGCCAAGGTCGGCGCCGGGCACTGAGCTGAAGGCCGCGCGGCAGGTGCGCACCGCGGCGCCGCCTGCGGCCTGTGACCGGGTTCACGATCCTGAGCAGCCGGGGCGGGGTATCGCAAGAACTCCCTGCAGAACCGCGCGAATAGGCCGTTACACCGCGTAACAAGGGTTTTCTGTTCCGTTCACCTTTTGGAGACAGTCTCATGCATCGCTCACTGCAACGCGGCTTCACGCTCATCGAGCTGGTGGTCGTCATCGTCATTCTCGGCATACTGGCGGCTTTCGCCGTGCCGCGCTTCATGGGACTCGAGACTCAGGCCCGGATCGCCTCGGTCAACTCGCTCGCCGGCACCCTGCGCAGCGCCGCCGCGATGGCGCACAGCGTCTATATGGCGCGCGGCAATCCCGCGAATCCGGTGGTGATCGATGGGCAGAATATCAACTTCACCAACGGCTACCCGGATGCCGCGACCATCAACCTGCTGCTGGCGCCGGGCACGACGACTGCCAACAACCTCGCCGGGGCGTTCACCTTCAACGCCGGCACGTTCACCCTGAACGGCGCGGTGACGCCGGCGAACTGCGCGGTGAGCTACACCGCGGCGGCCGCCAATGGCGATCCGACGATCGCGACGGTGCCGGCCAACCTCGGCGGGGGCAACCCGCAGGTCATCGGCGGCTGCTGAGGCCGCGGCGCGCGCCGCGCGCCGCCTGCAGGATGCGTGGGCCGCGTATGGAAGCAGACACCATGCGCGGCTTCTCGCTGATCGAGCTGATCACCTGCGTCATCGTCCTCGCGCTGCTGGCGGCGCTCGCCGGTCCGCGCTTCGTCGATACCCAACCCTTCAATGAGCGCGGCTACGCCGACGAGCTCGCCGCCGCGCTGCGCTACGCCGAAGGCGTCGCGGTGGCCACCGGCTGCAACGTGCAGGTTACGATCAATTTCGCGGGCTATAACGCCGCGCAGCGCGCCCCGGCCGCCGGCAACACCTGCGCGCTGGCCGGCGCCTACACCACTCAAGTGGTGCGCGCCGACGGCTCGCCCTTGAGCGGCGCGCCGCCGTCGAACGCCAACGTCGCCGCCGCAGGCACGATCGTGTTCGCCTCCTCCGGAGCGGTCGCCAATCCCCCGCCGCCCGCGTTCGTGGTCGGCAGCTTCACGCTGAGCGTCGATCAGGCGAGCGGCTTCATCACGGTACAGTGACGTGACGCGCGCCCCGCCAGGCCGTGCGACGGCCGCCGCGCGCGGCGACCGCGGCTTCACGCTCATCGAGCTCGTGGTATCGATCGTGGTGCTGTCGATCGCGGTGGCGGGAGTGGTGGCGGCGCTGTCGGCGATCTCGGTGCGCAGCGCCGATGAGCTCGTCAGCGAGCAGGCCAACGCCATCGCCTCCGCCTACCTCAACGAGGTGCTGCAGAAGCCCTTCGGGGCCAACGACGGGCAGGTGGCGCGCGCCAACCTCGACGTGGTCGACGATTACGCCGGCCTCAGCAACGCCGGAGTGCGGGATCAGACCGGTGCGGTGGTTCCGGGTCTCGGGCAGTTCACGGTCGCCGTCAGCGTGACGCCGGCGGCGCTCGGCCTGGTACCGGCGGCGGAGGCGCGCGAGGTCGACGTCACCGTCACCCACCCGAGCGGCGTCAGCGTGGTGCTCAGCGGCTTTCGGACGCTGCATCCATGAGGCGCGTGCGCACACCGGCCGCCGGCTTTACGCTCCTCGAGCTCGTGGTCGTAATGGCGGTTACCGCGATCGTCGCGGTCTTCATGGTGTTCTTCCTCGCGGCCCCGGTGGAGTCCTATTTCGCGCAGACGCGCCGCGCCGACCTGGTCGACTCCGCCGACCGCATTCTTCGCAACGTCGCCGCCGACGTGCGCAGCGCGCTGCCGAACAGCCTGCGCCAGAGCGCCGCGGGCGGGGTCGTCGCGCTCGAGCTGCTCGCGACCAGCGGGGTCGCGCGCTACTACGGAGCGGGCGACAAGCAATACCTCGGCGGTGCCCAGCAGCTGGCCGAGGAGCTCGCGATCGGCGCGCCCGATCAGAGCTTCTATACGCTCGGGCTCTTCACCCCCGGAAGCGCCGGCAGCTATCTCGCCATCGACAACCGGACCCCGCCGCTCGCCTATACGGGCGGGGCGGGCGTCATGACGCCGCCGCTCACGGTGTTTCAGATCAACGCGGTCGGCGCCACGGGCGAGGATCGGGTGCAGTTTCCGGCTGCTCCCGGCATGAATTTCGCCAGCGCCTCACCGACCCATAGCGTCTTCGTGGTCTCGAGCCCGGTGAGCTACCTGTGCGACACCAACGCCCAGACGCTCAAGCGCTACACGGGCTATACGCCTGCGGCCGCGCAGCCCACGAGCAGCGCGCAGCTGGTCGCTGCCGGGGCCACGGCGTCACTCATTGCGCAGAACGTCAGCGCCTGCTCGGTCACGCTGATCCCGGCTCCCGTCTCGGGCAAATTCAATCAGCTGGTGGTCCTCGATGTCACGCTCGCGAACAGCGGCGAGGTCCTGCAGGTCTTCCATCAGGCGGCCACGGAGTACCTGCCGTGAGCAGCCGCGGCATTTCTGCCGCGCGCGGCGGCGGCCTGCGCGGCGGGCGCCGTGCCGGGGGTTTTGCGCTGATCGCCGCCATCTTCGTCATTCTGGTGCTCGCAGCGCTGGCGATGTTCGCGGTGCGCATCGGCGCGACCCAGCAGCAGACCGCCGACTATGCGCTGCTGAATGCGCGCGCCCAGCTCGCTGCCGACAGCGGCATCGAGTACGGGACGAATCAGGCGCTCATTCATGGCAGCTGCCCCGGAGCTGCCACGACCCTCAATCCGACCGCGGTGGGGCTCAAGGGCTTCACGGTGGCGGTGACGTGCACCGTGACCAATCACCAGATCGGGGCCGCCCCGCCCGCGACCTATCATGCCTACGCGCTCACGTCGATCGCTCAGCTCGGCACCTACGGCACCTCGGGCTACGTAGCGCGCACGGCTACGCGCACGGTCAACGACGCACCCTGAAGCTCGCGCAATCGCCGTCACCACCCGGCCGCCTGGCCGTCCTTCCTGAAATCGGAAGCGCCGCGGTAGTAGCGCACTCCGGCAGCGGCGGGCACGACCTGAATCACCTGCACGCCGCCGACGTCCGTGCCGTCGACCGAACGGACCGTGTGTCCCATCGCGGCCAGCGCCGCCCCGACCAGGTCGTAGAGCGGCGACTCGAGTATCAGCAGGTTGGAGACCTCACTGTGCCGGAAGCGCGCCATGTCCGCCGCCGCCTGCACGTTGGCGCCGAGGTCGATGACGTCGACGAGCAGCTGGGCGTGCCCCTGCGCCTGCATGTCTCCTCCCATGAGCGTCACCGTCATCACCGGCTCGCCGTCACGCATCAGCAAGCCGGCCGACAGCGTGTTGAACGGCCGCTTGTGAGGTGCGATGACGTTCGGACTCTGCGGATCGAGCGTGAACAGCGTGCCGCGGTTGTGCAGTACGAAGCCGTAGCCGGGCACGGTGATGCCTGAGCCGAATTCGTTGTAGTTGCTGTTCACCCACGACACCATGTTGCCGTCCCGGTCGGCGGCGGACAGTACGATGGTGTCGCCCTTGAGATCGGCGCCGGTCGGCGGACCCGTCGCCGACGCACGCCGGGGATCGAACTTCGCGCACAGCGACGCGGCGTGCGCCGCCGACAGCAGCTGCGGGAGCGGGACGCTCACGCGATCCGGATCGGCGTTGTAGCGGAACAGGTCGGCGTAGGCGAGCTTCTTGGCCTCCACCAGGGCGTGCCAGTACGCGGGGCTCCGCGGGCCGAGCGATGCCAGCGTTTCCCCCGGCGCCCATTGCGGCATGCACTGCTCGAGGATGTTGAGCATCTCGCCCGCAGCCCAGGCCTGCGAGGGCGGCGGCAGTTCCAGTACCTCGTAACCGTGGTATCGGCTGCGGGCCGGCTCGACCCACTCGCCGCGATAGTTGGCGAGATCATCGAGCGTCATCGTGCCGCCGAGCGCCCGTGATTTCGCCACGATGGCCCGGGCGATCTCTCCTTTATAGAAGGCGTCGGCGCCCTGTGCCTGCAGCAGGCGGAAGGTGCGCGCGAGGTCGGGGTTCCTGAAGATCTCCCCGGGCGCAGGCGGCCGCCCATTCACGTACCACACCTTCACCGAGTCGGGATCGAGCTCGGTGCAGCAACCGCGCAGCGGCAGCGCCCGCGGCAGAATCCAGTCGCCCGCGATCCGTTCGGAGACCGGGAAGCCGTTGCGGGCATACCGGGCCGCGGCTTCGAGAACCTCCCTGAAGGTGAGCGTGCCGAACCGCTGGAGCACGGCCTGCCACCCCCACACCGCGCCCGGCACGGTGACCGGCAGGATGCCACCCGGCGGCAGACCTGAGGTCGGTCCCCAGTTCTTCGGGTCGAAGTGGTAGCCGAGCTCGTTCAGGTGCGCGAGCGTCGCGCCGGTCGGCGCAGTGCCGCTGGCATTCAGCACGTACACCTTGCGGTCCTTCGCGATATAGATCATCACGAACAGATCGGAGGCCACTCCGACCATCATGGGCTCGGTGATACTCAGGACGGCAGCGGTGGCCACCGCAGCATCGACGGCATTTCCGCCGCGCATGAGCACCTGGAGACCGGCTTGCGCGGCGAGAGGTTGGCTCGTGACCACCATGCCGTTGCCGGCCATGACCTCGGAGCGGCTCTGCGCCGGCCAACCGTAGGCGCGCACTCCGCGCACCGCGCGACAGAACGCCGGCTGAGGCGTCGATCGGCACCATGGATCGGCGGGGGCGGCTGGCGCGGACTGCGCAGACGCGACCATGCCCGCGCACAGCAGGCCGAGCATCATGGGCAGGCCCGAACACACGAGTCGTCGCATCATCGGTCTCTCCCGGAGGACGGCGGGCGGCCCCCTGTTGTGACATATCCGGCGGGCGGGACGCAATTCGCAGAAAGGCGGCGCGGGCATGCCTAGGATTGCCGTGTGCCGCCGGCCGAACACATCGTGCTCGAGTCAGACGTCCGGGAGGTGCCGGACCTGCGCGCCATTCGCCGGGTGCACGCGGACCTCGAGGTCCGCAGCCGCCTGCGCCGATGTGCCCTGCAGCTGCAGGTGATCGACTACTACTACCTCGCCGTACGCTCGCGCTCGCGCTCCAGCGATCTCGCCTACGTCCTCGATCTGCGCTTCGTAGCGGGGCTGCCGCAACTGTCGCGGCACGTCGCCTGGCGATGGATCTACAGCGCGCTCGGGCTGCTCGCGGTCACGCTCGGGATGGGCGCGTGGATCGGCGCCTCGGCCACGCCCTGGTGGAGGCACGAGGCGCTCGGAACATGCGCCGCCGTGGCCGGATGCTGGGCGCTGGCGACGCTCATCGCCGCATACCGGACCACCGCGACGGTGCGTCTGCTCAGCACCCACGGCCAGGCGCGGCTGCTCGAGTTCACGGGCGGCCTGGGCGCCCTGCGGGCCGTGCGTCGCTTCATGCCGAAGCTCGCCGCCCACCTGCAGCTCGCTGCATCGGCTCGCAGGGCCACGAAGGCCGAGCAGCTGCGCGATGAGCTGCGCGAGCACCGGCGTCTGCGCAAGCTCGGAGTACTGGGTATGGAGGACTACGAGGCGAGCAAGTCGCGCATCCTCGCGCAGCATTCCTAGCTGCCAGAATTTGCCCGAATCGCGCCCTGGCGCCACCCGAATGAGCTCCCAGACTCTGGAGCACGAGGGAGTGAGGAGGGTGGCGGCATGGGCCCCGACGATCTGCGAATCTGGCTGAATCACTTCGAGTACCACGCACAGCATGCCCGGCAGATACCGGCATGCCTCTCCGACGAGCTGACGGCGGAGGAGCGGCGGTGCATCGCCGGCTCGATCGCAACCTTCCAGCTCGGCGAGCAGTCCGAGGGCGGCACTCTGCGCCGGGCCGCGGAGCGCTTCGCCCGCAGCCACGACATGCCTTCGCTGGTGAGGATCGTCGAGCTCTTCATCCGCGAGGAGCAGCGGCACGCGGCGCTGCTGTGCGCCTTCATGCAGGACCACGGCATCGCGCTCAAGAGCCGCGACTGGACCGATCGGGTGTTTCGCGGGGTGCGGCGGCTGGCGGGTCTCGAGCTATACCTGTCGGTCTTCATCTGCGCCGAGCTGATCGGCAAGGTCTATTACCGGGCGCTCGAAGCCGCCACCGCCTGCCAGCGCCTCAAGGTGCTCTGCCGGGTTCTGGTCTGCGAGGAGCTCGCGCACGTCGGCTTCGAGTCCCAGCTGCTGCTCGCGCTGCGCGCGCGGCGTCCGGCGCCGCTGCGGGCCCTGGTCCGTCTGGCGCACCGCACATTCTTCCTGGGCACCGCGACTGTCGTATGGCTCACGCACCGCGCCGTGTTGCGGTGCGCAGGGTACAACGCCCGGAGTTTCCTGCGCAGCTGCCGCGCCCAGTACGCCTTCTACCTCGAGCCGCCGGCGATCGGCGTCGCGCATACCCCGGCCTGACAACTGGCCTATCATGGCGGCGCTCGGCCTCGTCCGCACGGGAGCTCGCCATGAGAACAACACTCGCCCTGCTCACGACACTTGCCTGGGTTCCGCTGGCTGAAGCCGCCCACTATTCGCTGCCCGCCACGCCCGAGAACGTGCAATGGGGCTGGTACGACACCAGCGAGAAGCCGCGGCTCACGATCAATTCCGGCGACACCGTGTCCATCGAGACGATTTCCCACTCGCTCGGACAGATCAAGCCGGGCGCCGACATGGACGAGATCGTGAAGCTGCGCAAGGAGAATGACGGCGGCGGGCCGCACTCGATCACCGGACCGATCTATGTCTCGGGAGCGGAGCCCGGGGACACGCTCGAGATTCATATTCTCCGGATCGTCCCCAAGACCGACGCCTTCAACTTCAACCTGCCGGGCAAGGAGTTCCCGGCCGTCGGGCTGCTGGCGCCGCAGTTCCCCGAGGGGTTCGTGCGCTACTACAAGCTCGACCTCGCCCGGATGCAGACCGAGTTCAAGCCGGGAATCATGATCGACCTCAAGCCGTTCCCCGGCACCTTCGCGGTCGGCGTGGACCCGAACGAGCCGTCGCCGAAGGCCGGACCTCCGATCAAGGACGCCAGAGGCCGCACCAGTACGCTGCGGCCCTGGAAGAACGGCTCCAACATGGACCTCAACGAGCTGCAGGCGGGCTCGACTCTCTATCTTCAGGTGTTTCAGCCCGGCGGGCTCATCTGGACCGGCGACTCGCATTGCCGGCAGGGGAACGGCGAGGTCAACCTCACTGCCCTCGAGTGCTCCTACAAGGAGATCGAGATCCAGCCGATCGTGCGCAAGGATCTGAAGACCGACTGGCCCTGGGCGGAGACCCGGACCGACTGGATCTTCATGGGCTATGACGAGGATCTCAATCAGGCCATGAAGATCGCCGTCGAGCAGACCGTCAACTGGCTGACCAGCCAGAAGATCGTGCCGATGAGCCGCGAGGAGGCCTACGCGCTCACCTCGATCGTCGGCGACTGCCGCGTGACGCAGGTGGTCGATATCCGCAAGGGCGTGCACTGCATGATTCCGAAGCACGTCTTCACCGGTTACCGGGAAAGCGCGCGGCCCCGCGACCGCTCCTGATGGCGGGAGCGACGGCGCCGATCGTCATCCGCGTCAAGGTCAAGCCGAACGCGCGGCAGACCTCGCTGCAGCAGTTGTCCGACGGCAGCTGGCTGGCGCGAGTCAGATCTCCGCCGACTGAAGGCAGGGCGAACAGCGAGCTCCTCGCCCTGGTGGCCGGGCATTTCCGCTGGCCGAAGGCCGCCGTCTCCCTCAAGAGCGGGGCGGCCAGCCGCACCAAGCTCATTCGCATCGAACTGCCGTGACACCCTGCCGGGAGCGCTGCCCTGAGGCGTTCCCGCCGTAGCTTCACGCAAGGGTCACCGGCGCATCACTGATCCGTCATGTGCCGGTGGCAGCGTGCCTGCGTGCGCTCACACAAGAAGCGCAGATCAACTGTTGCCCTCCGGAGAAAGCAGCCATGTCAGATCATCGCAGTCACGTCGCGGCCAAACGCCTCGCGCGCAGCCTGGGAATTTCCCTGGTTGCGGGCGTTGCCCTGAGCCATGCGGGCCCGGCAGCGAGCTGGAGCCCCGAGACCACCA
Organism: Steroidobacteraceae bacterium; assembly: GCA_035625955.1. Lineage (GTDB taxonomy): Bacteria > Pseudomonadota > Gammaproteobacteria > Steroidobacterales > Steroidobacteraceae > 13-2-20CM-66-19. Next base: position 8,482 of record DASPOP010000324.1, read on the forward strand.
CACCCGTCGAGCACCTGGTCGTCATTTTTCAGGAGAACGTCTCTTTCGATCACTATTTCGCGACCTATCCCGTCGCGCTCAATCCGGCAGGCGAGCCGCGCTTCCACGCCAGGGATGACACGCCGTCGGTCAACGGCCTGGGTACGCTGGCCGACGGCTTGCCGCAAGGGTTGCTGCTCACCAACAATCCCAACGCCAACAATCCCGGCAACGGCGTCAACGCCATCAACCCGTTCCGGCTCGACCGCTCGCAGGCCTCGACCTGCGACCAGGACCACAACTACGGTCCCGAGCAGCAGGCCTTCGACGGCGGCCTGATGGACATGTTTCCGGCGAGCGTGGGGCAGGCGGCGAGCGGTTTCTGCGCCGCGCAGTTCGCCTACGGCAAGGACAAGGGCATCGTGATGGGCTACTTCGACGGCAACACCGTCACGGCGCTGTGGAACTACGCGCAGCACTTCGCCATGAGCGATAACTCCTACGGCACGACCTTCGGACCCTCGACGCCCGGAGTGATGAATCTGGTGGCCGGCACGACCTTCCCGAGCACGCCGAGCGCAGCCCACGCCAAGGTAGTACCCAACAACTCGGGTCCCGGCACGCTGGTGGGCGATCTCGATCCCACGGGGGATGTCTGTTCCGCGGGCACCACCGTGAAGCTGGCCGCGCCCAACATCGGCGACCTGCTCAACAAGCAGGGCGTCACCTGGGGCTCATTCATGGGCGGCTTCGACCTGACGGTCGTCAACGCCAACGCCACGACCGGCTGCAAGCGCTCGAGCCCGGCGACTGCGGCGAACGGCGGGCCGACCGCGGACTACATCCCGCATCACGCGTTCTTCCAGTATTTCGCCTCCACCGCCAACCCGACGCACCTGCGGCCGAAATCGATCGACTCCATCGGCACCAGCGACGATGGCGGAGCGAACCATCAGTACGACCTGCACGACTTCTTCGACGCCCTGGCGAAGGGGAATCTGCCGGCCGTCAGCTTCCTCAAGGCCATCGCCGCGCAGGACGGGCACGCCGGCTACTCCGACCCGCTGCTGGAGCAGGCCTTCATCGTCAAGACCGTCAACGCCCTCATGAGCTCACGGCACTGGCACAACACCGCGATCGTCGTTCTCTACGACGATTCCGACGGCTGGTACGACCACCAGATGTCACCGATCGTCAACCCGTCGGCAGTCACCGGTCCCGTGAACGACAGCGATCAGCTGAACGGCGCCGGCGTCTGCGGCCACGGCACGCCGATGGCGGGCATTCCGGGCCGTTGCGGCTACGGTCCGCGCCAGCCGCTACTGGTGATCTCGCCGCTGGCAAGGCGCAACTTCGTCGATCACACGCTGACCGACCAGAGCTCGGTGCTGCGCTTCATCGAGGACAACTGGGAGACGGGCCAGCTCGGCGGCGGATCCTACGACCAGGTCGCCGGCTCGCTCCTCAACATGTTCGACTTCGATGACCGCGGCGAGGATCGCCGGCTGTTCCTCGATCCGGCGACCGGAGAGCCCTGAGCCTCGGGACCTGCGCGCGGTGATATGGCGGCCGGTCATTCATCGCGCGCAGGCTTCGCGCTCCGCACCTCGCGGTGCAAGGAGGCCGCCTGCCCTTAGTCGCTCAGGCGCCGGCGCGCCTTGAGCAACACCTCGACTGCCTCCGGCCGATCGTCCCAGTAGTCGAGCCGCACCCGGCCGTCCGGCAGCTGGCTCACGGTCGCGGGGGCGGCGCTGAAGGTGCAGTACCAGCCCGACGGCAGCACGACCGCATTGCGCGGCCGGCCGAGCCTGCGGTCGAACACGAGCTCATCGCCCTCCAGGCGGTAGCTCATCGGTGCCGTGTAGGTCTCGGTGATGCGCAGCCGCAGCGTCTGTCCCGTCGCGAGCGGCTTGAACGGGATGAGCACCACGCGCGCGGCCGCCGGGACCGCCTCGCCGACGTTGATCCTGGCGGCAGCGAGCTCCGCGCCGCTCATCTCGCGCGCCTCGAGCGCCTCGCCCGTATCGAGGCTGACGGCGGAAGGGTGGCTGGCGACGCTCCCGGCGCGCACCACGTTGGCGTAGCCATTCACGCCGGCACGGGTTTCCGTGTAGTCGTGATAGAGGCTGAACGCGTGGGTCTCGGGCTGCTGCAGGAAATATACGATCTCGCGGTCCTGATGGGCGCGCTCGGCAAGGCGCTCCTCCTCGGTGCCCCCCTCGAAGGGCGACTCCCAGCTGCGCTGCGCCGTGAAGGGCCGGGGCACCGCGATCCGCGCATCCTTCAGCGCGCGCACCTTGAGCGGCGCCTCGCCGGCGCCCGCGTGCAGGAAGCTGACGGCGATCCGCCCGTCCGGCTCGGTGCGGATCTGCGCCGGCACGCTGACGCCTACCGCCTCGTAGCCGGGCGGCAGCACGATCTTGTTGCGCTTGATGCCGAGCGGCCGCTCGAAGACGAGCGTCTTGCCGTCGAGGTAGTAGCTCTTCGGATCCTTGTAGGTCTTGAGGATCAGGAGCCGCGCCTGCCCGTGCTCGGGCACCGGGGCGGCGAGCGCGACGCGGATGTACTCGGTCGCGGGGTCTGCCTCCGGCATCAGCGGGTCGAGGCGTGCCGCGGCGCCGCTCACCACCTCGAAGTGCAGCGGTGTGCCGAGATGGGCGTCGTAGACGCTCTCGTCGCTCGCGGCGCTGCCCTTGCGAATCGGGTTGTAGAAAAACTTCGCTCCGGCGGTGGTCGCGGTCACTTCGTAGCTGATGCGGAAGCTGGCCGAGTCGGGCGCGAGCAGCTCGTAGCGCGTGTACTCGTCGGCCTCGGTCTGCGCGACCGCCGCCGGGAGGTAGATGCCATCCGGGCCGGCAGGCTCGGCGTGTGCGGCCTCCGCGGACCAGGCGACGAGCGCCAGCAACGCCGCCCGCAGCAGGTTGAGCCGGGTCACCGCTTGCCTCCTCCACAGGGGAACTGCGCGGCGAGTGCGGCGGCGATGAATCCGGCGGCATCGCTCTGCCCCGAGGCCGCATCGAGCGCCGCGAGCTTCTTCTTCAGGCTCATCTGCAGCTCCTCCGCGGAAATCCCGGGCGGCACGCACGCGCGGCCGGCCGGGCTGTGCGCGGCGGCCAGGCGCATGCCCACCGCGATGCCCTGGGTGACGCCGAGGATATAGATGCGGCAGGCATTCACGCTCACGTGATCCGAGCCGCTGCAGAGCTGCGCGAGGTCGCCCGCGGTCATCGCCGGCTGCCCGGGTGCGGCAGCCGTGAGAGCCAGGGCGGCGGCCGTTGCGGCCGCGATCGTTGCGGGTGATCTCACCAGAGCCTCCCGGGTGGGCACTGCGGGCGGCTAGCGTATCAAAGCGCAAAGTAAGAGCTCTTCATGCTCTAATGGGTCATGAGCCGCGTCCGACTCGCCGCGCTCTCGCTGTTGCTGGCGGCGGCCTGCGCCGCCACCGCACAGGCGCAGGATTACACCAGGCCCAAAGTCCGCGCCATCACCGCTTTCGTCAGCCTCGACCGTGCGGGTTACGCCCGGCAGATCGCGGCGACGCTCGCGATTCTGCATGAGGCGCAGCGCGACTTTGAGCAGCAGGGCTACACGGTCGAGTCGGTCCGCATCACGACTCAGCCGCTCGCCGAGCTGTTGCGCGGGCAGCCGGATACTGAAGCGCTCGCCTGGCTCAAGGCGCTCGACGACCTGGCGACGCAAGGGAATTTCCTGCCCAACATCGGGCCGGCGATGCTGCGCGACGGCGACGATCCGCACACCATGCAGCTGCTGGCGCAGGCCCTGAGCTCGCTCCCGCAGCTCAATGCCAGCGCGATCATCGCCGGCGACGACGGCATTCACTGGAAGGTGATCCGCGAGGCCGCCCGCCTGGTGCGTTACGTCGCCGACCACAGCCCGCACAGCCAGGGGACGTTCAACTTCGCGGCGACCGCGATGCTGGGCCCTTACGGGCCTTTCTATCCCGGCGCCTGGCATCCCGGCGGCGGCGAGCGCCTGTCGATCGGCTTCGAGGGCGCCAACGTCGTGCAGGAGGTGTTCGCGCGCACGCACGGCGACTTCGACGCCGCCGTCGCCGAGCTCACGCGGCAGCTGACCATTCACTCGAAGGTGGCCGAGACGATCGGCTCACAGGTGGCGAGCCGTCACGGCTGGACTTTCATGGGAGTGGATCCCACGCCGGCGCCGCTCGCGGACGTCTCGATCGGCGCCGCCATCGAAGCCTTCACCGGGGCGAAGTTCGGCTCGAGCGGCACCATGACGGCGGCGCTCATCATCACGACCGCCGTCAAGGCCGTGCCGGTCAGGCAGATCGGCTACTCGGGCCTCATGGTGCCGGTGATGGAGGACAAGCTCCTGGCGCGCCGCTGGTCCGAGGGCACTTTCGACACCGACGCGCTGCTCGCGTATTCGGCGGTGTGCGCTACCGGCATCGACACGGTTCCCCTGCCGGGCGATGTCAGCGAGGCGCAGCTGGTGCGCATCTATGGCGATGTGGCCTCGCTCGCCTGGAAGTGGCACAAGCCGCTCGCGGCGCGACTGCAGCCGGTCGCGGGGAGGAGGGCGGGCGAGGAGACCGACTTCCGCGATCCCTACCTCTTTAATACGAGGATTCACGCGCTCCCTTAGGGAGCCCTTCACGAATCTGTGATCGGGTACCGCCCCGGCGCGGTCATCCGCCACAGCCGCGGCGCGTTCCGTTGGCTAACATGAATTGCATGAACCCCGGCCGTCCATGGGGCCTTGTGGTCGTCGTCACAGGGCTGATCGCCGCCCCCGCGGCGCGCGCCGACGCCCTGTCGGTGGTGCAGATGCTGCGACAAGGCGGTTGCGGCGGCATCGTGCCGATCGCCCCGCCGCTGAGGCACAACCCCTCCCTCGACCGTGCGGCCGAGCAGTGGGCGGACGGGCATTCACTCGATTCGGCGGCCGGGCTCGCCGGCTATCCGCTGCAGGGCGCGCAGGGCCTGCGCGTCGCGGGCTCGGACGAGGCGCTGATCCAGAGTCTGCGGCGCACCGACTGCCGTGTCGTCTCGAGCCGCGATGTGCGCGAGGTGGGTCTCTACCATCGCGGCGCCGATACCTGGCTGGTGCTCGCGACGCCGTCCGGGTCGTCGTGGTCGTCTCCCGCGCCGGCGGCCGCCTCTGGCGCACCTTCGCCTGCGCGGGCACCGGCGTTCGCGCCCCGCCCGAGCGCCAGTGCGGCGACGCCCGCGCCCATGAGCCCGCCGCCGGCGAGCGCAACGCCCGCCACGGCGGCACGCGCGCTGGAGCTCGTCAACCAGGCACGGGCCCGCGGCGCGCAGTGCGGGGCACAGTCGTTCGGACCCGCGCCACCCCTCAGCCTGTCGGGGACGCTCGCGAGCGTGGCGCTCGGGCACGCCACGGACATGGCCGTGCATGACTACTTCGAGCACCAGGATCTCTCGGGCCAGTCACCCGCCGACCGGGTGCGCGCCGCCGGCTACCACGAGAAGCTGGTCGGCGAGAACATCGCCTACGGGCCGCAATCGGTCGAAGAGGTCGTCAAGGGCTGGCTCGCGAGTCCCGGGCACTGCGAGAACATCATGGATCCGCGCTTCGCACAGATGGGGCTGGGGCTCGCCCCGGGCCGGGTATCGCGGCGGGGCCTGTTCTGGGTGCAAGTGCTCGCCGAGCCGCGCGCCTGAGTCCGCGCCGCGCGCCGCGCTACGGACGGCGCAGCGCGACTCCGAGATAGCAGCCGAACTCCCTGACGAAGTCCACCGAGACGCGCGCGTGCACGCGTCCCTGGCGGTCGAGAAACCGCGCCTCATCCTCATGCGGTACGACCGCGCCGTGCCAGACGTTCGGATGGAGATAAAGCGCCCGGCGGCCGTCGCACCAGAAGGCGACGAAGGATTCCGGCGTCACATCGTCGCCCGGCAGCGCGAGCGGCACGACGAAGCTCTGGCCGGCGAGCGGATAGAAGAGCTGACCGCCGTCAGGGTGATAGTTGGCGCGCCAGATGAGGGCGCGCTCGCGCGCGCGGCCGCCCGAGCTCGCCGCCTGCTCCGGCCAGGTGCTCCAGCCGAAGAGGTAGCTGTCGCCCACCGCGTGGTTGCGGGCGTAGAGCGTCTCGCCCTTCCAGCGGAACTCGAACAATCCTTCGGTCACGCCGCCCTGGTCGCCGCTCCCGGGATCGACCGCGCGCCAGCCCTGCGCCGGCCATCGCACGATCTCGATGGGAAAAGTCTGCGGCTCATCCACCAGCAGCCCGTAACCCTCGAGGCTCGCGCAGGTCGCCGCGACGAGCGGCGCGTCGTGCACGCGGCGGGCGCCGGTCGAGGGGGTGTAGGGAGTCCTGTCTGCTGAGATGTCCATG